>CAZRYA010000198.1:0-3579 GCA_964604235.1 uncultured Tissierellaceae bacterium
TTATGACAGAGGATTACGAATTGCAGACAGACGTAAGAAATTAGGATTATCTCAGGATGAGTTAGCGCATCGTGTTGGGATTGGTAGACAGGCACTATCAGCTATCGAGAATGGTGGCTCATTCAAGACGCAGACCTTGGAAAATTTAGCAATAGTTCTTGAGGTTTCTACTGATTTTATTATGCATGGGCAAAGTGAGGAAAATTTAGAATTGCTTTTGGAGGCAATGAATGTGCTTTCAGATATGGATAAAATGCAGCTTAAATCTGACCTTTCCCTATATAATATAGGCGAGGACAATTTAAGAACACTGAATCCTAAAAATATTTACAAGTATGAATACGCTGACTTCTTAGAAGATAAAATAATCTTCTTTGCCAGTAAAATGGACCAATACGGCCTAAATGAAAACCCTCATATATTCAAACTTGACCCTCAGACAAAGGAAATAACCCAAATCTCAACTGATAGGTTTGACAGGAGCCTTGGTTCTTCTGTAGGGTCTGATATTAGGTATGGTCGTTCTAATTCAGCCATTGTAGATGGGGGCCACCTATACTTCATATCTACAGAACAATACTCTTCAAACATTAGCAGGGTTGACTTAGATGGAAATCTTGAAAAGCTTACTTCACTAGATGGTTCCATTGATAGCTTTACTATTAAAAATTCTAGTATAAAGTTTGTTGGACTTAGGGGTCTTAGGCTTCAAGAAATATATTCCATCGTAGATGGAGAAGAAGTAAGGCTTACTAATTTTAATAATTGGGTTTTAGATTCTAGAAAGCTTTCTCAACCTGAACATATATTGTTTGAAACAAGTGTAGAAGAAGGAGAAGGAGATAGGCTTGATGGGTGGATTATGAAACCTGTAGACTTTATTCCTGAAAGGAAGTATCCTGCAATATTAAATATCCATGGTGGCCCTAAGACCGTATTCGGAAATGTCTTCCACCATGAAATGCAATTTTTAGCCAATGCAGGCTATGTCATTCTATTTATGAACCCTAGGGGGTCTGATGGTAAGGGAAATGAATTTGCAGATATCCGTGGTAAATATGGAAGCATTGACTATGACGATCTTATGAATTTTGTAGATTTAGCACTGGAAAACTACGAATTTATAGACGAAGATAAATTAGGTGTAATGGGGGGATCCTATGGTGGTTTTATGACCAACTGGATAGTTGGCCACTCTAAAAAATTTGAGGCAGCCGTATCCCAAAGAAGTATTTCAAATTGGTTTTCTTTCTTTGGTACTTCAGATATTGGCTACTTTTTCTCCCAAGACCAAATCCAAGCCAACCCTTGGGAAAACCCAGATAAATTTTGGGACCACTCTCCCCTTAAGTATGCTGACAAGGTTGTGACCCCTACTCTCTTCCTTCACTCTACTGAAGACTATAGGTGTTGGATGCCAGAGGGAATGCAAATGTACACAGCCCTTAAATACCACGGGGTAGATACTAGACTATGTTTGTTTAAGGGAGAAAACCATGACCTTAGCAGGACTGGTCTGCCTAAACACAGGATAAAAAGATTAAAAGAAATAGTAAATTGGTTTGACAAGTATTTAAAATAAGAAAAAGCCCCTTTAAATAGCTTTTATTTAAGGGGCTTTAATTGACAAAAAAATAAGCCATAAATGAAATATGAAATTTATCTCATCTATCAAATTTTTCTTGTAATTAAAATATTAAACTAAACTGGGAGTTGATTTTATGGAATATATACTGGCACTTATACCTGCCCTTGCCTGGGGATCTATTGGAATTATATCTGCAAAAATGGGTGGTAGTACAGAGCAGCAAACTATTGGTTCTATGACAGGATTTTTATTTTTTGCAATTATAGTAAGTTTTATAACTAAACCCTTTATAAGCCTTGCCATGGTAATTGTTGGCCTAATAAGTGGCCTCCTACTAGCCCTAGGAAACTTTGGCCAATTTGATGGAATGACTTTGTTAGGGGTGTCCACCACAGTTCCCCTAGTTGCCTCTGGTCAACTTACTTTAAATACCCTATTTGGTGCAGCTGTCTTTAAAGAATGGACATCAGGCAAGCAATGGCTTCTAGGAACTATGTCCTTACTTGTCATAATCCTAGGTGCAAAACTTACCAGCTTTAAAGAAAATACAGACGACGAAAACTCAGATAACTTAAAAAGTGGGCTCACAGCAATTGCCATTGCCATTTTCTGTGGTGGTATGTACGCCATTGTACCCAAGGCTTATCAATATTTTATGCATATAGACGGAGGACCTGACTTTGTCTTTGGCCTTATGCTACCCCAGGCTGTTGGAGGTATCCTAGGTGCTTTTTTAATCTACTATGTTAGGGAAAGGAAGAATCCTCTTAAGGAATATAAAAGCCCCTACCCCTGGAAAAACATCTTAAC
Organism: uncultured Tissierellaceae bacterium; assembly: GCA_964604235.1. GTDB lineage: Bacteria > Bacillota > Clostridia > Tissierellales > Tissierellaceae > CAZRYA01. Next base: position 2,399 of record CAZRYA010000198.1, read on the forward strand.
AGGTCTAGCCTGGTCAACTGGTAGCTTCTTTATGCTTAGGGCATCTACCGGTCCAATAGGCTTGGCTACAGCCTTCACCCTTTCCCAGCTCAACCTACTTGTTGGTGGTATAGGAGGCATAGTCATCCTTGGTGAAAGCAAAACTAAACTGGAGATGAAATACTTTTTATCTGGCCTATTTTTAGTCCTTACAGCAGCTATTATCACCAGTCGAATATAAGTAGTTGACTTTGTAGGCAAGTAACTATATAATGTCAATGAAGATAGGGGAGTAGTTGGCGCAATTTTTTGCGTAATAAAATCAACATATTGATAGTTTATCTATCTGGTTTTATTTGAAATAGCGAGACTTGTCTGCAGGAAGATTCTGCAGATAAGTCTCTTTTTATATGTATTAAAATAAAAAGGAGAGATAATATGAGTTTTATCGAATTGTTAATCATTGCAATAGGAGTATCAATGGATGCCTTTGCAGTTGCTGTGTGTAAAGGGCTTTCTATGACCACAGTAAATAAGAAAAATGCCCTTAAAATAGGCCTATACTTTGGTTTCTTCCAAGCCCTAATGCCTCTTATAGGTTATTCCCTTGGAATTGGCTTCCATGAAAAAATTGCTGCCATAGACCACTGGATAGCCTTTGTTCTACTAGGTCTTATTGGACTTAACATGGTCAAAGAATCCTTGGAATTGAAAAACCAATGTGAAATCGACCAAGCTGATCCAGCAGAAGATGGACTCTGTCCAAAGAACCTATGTATTTTATCAATTGCTACCAGTATAGATGCACTAGCAGTAGGAATTACACTGGCATTTTTAAATGTTAACATAGTAAGTTCTGCTTCTATAATTGGTATCACCACTTTTCTTATTTCAACAATAGGAGTATACATAGGTTCTAACTTTGGAGCTAAATTTAAATCAAAGGCTGAATTTTTTGGAGGTAGTGTTTTAATCCTAATGGGGATTAAAATCCTCCTTAGTCACCTAGGCCTAATTGGATTTTAAAGGTAAAATGCCCCAAGAGTAAACTTACTCTTGGGGCATTTTTATAGCTTTTTCAAAGAAAACATACACTTTCATTCTCCTACATAATCATCACAATAACAAAACCTTATCCACCTATCATCCTCCAAAACAATCACAGTAGGTAATAAGATCCACCTAATCTCCATTACCAACCC
>CAZRYA010000199.1:0-3234 GCA_964604235.1 uncultured Tissierellaceae bacterium
CCATTAACAAGGCCTGTAGTTCCTTGAGACCTTTCATATCACTTTCGTTTCCTACAAGTCCTTCTATTAGTGTTGAGACCCTTGTTTCTGCCTTTTTTATATCAGTTTCAAGTGTAGAATATGTTATAGCATATTTTTCAGAAATCAACTTAATTTTCTCAACTAAAATCTGAATTACTAAATTAGGCAACTTATCTATACTGTCTAAAAGTGGATATATCCATTTTTGTTCAAGTAGTTCAAGAGCCTGATTGTCAGAAAGATTTTCAATGGTTTCTTTTGTCTTTATGTGAAGTGCTAAAGTGTCTTCTCTTAATTGTGTTTTTATTTTTCTTTCTTCCATCATAAGCAAATTTACTTTCATAAGCCTTGCTTCAAAGGTTTCTTCCGGAAATTGAAAGCTAGATTTAAGCTCTAGCAAGTAAGCATTTATCACTCTCTTGGAATAGGTACCATCTTTATTTGCTTCCATAGAAGACCAAGGAATATTAGTATGAATACCTATAAAATCTAGTTTCTCAGTTTTCTTAGTAAGTGTTAAGTAGGTATTAAGGATTTTTATTTCCTCATTTTCTATGTCGTCATAGATTTCTTTAAGTTTATCCCCTACTTCTTTTGCTACAAACCCATCTATGGAATCATTAACAATACTTAAGTCTTTTTCTTCCTCAGACAATGAATCTAATATTTCATCGTAACTAGATAATATCTCATCAAGTCGATTTTCCTTTTCTTTTAAAGCCATATAATCATCCATAAGTAGGGTTTCTTGTACAAGCTCAAAAGGAATAATGTGGCCTATCCAACCATCTTGTACTTCTTCATCTTTTCCATCTTTCTTTCTAATTACCATATTGGGATTAACCTTTTTTACTGAATTAAATCCCTCTGTCTGAATTGTTTCAAGGTCAGCAGATACTTTTACCCATTCATCATTTAGTAATTGATATGCTTGGTATTTATCAATAAGAGGGATACTTTTAAGCCTAGTAAATATATCATCAGATAAAATATCTTCTTCTTTTGAAATATTAAGCTCCATCATATTTGTTATAAACTGGTTTTTTAAGAAATCATTAAAGTCTCCAAAAATCTCAGTAAAATTGGAAGTAAAATCTATTACTGTTCTATGGCTACTTATAGCCTTTTCAATGTTAGTAGCAACTAAATTAAGGTGCTTGTCCCCATTTCTTGTAAATAAGATTTCTTTTAAGCCTGGAAAGGCAAACCAATACTTATCTAGTTCATTAATTTCAGATATTGGTATTCCACCATACATGGTAGAATAAAGATCCCATTTTTCTACACCTTCTGAAGAATCAATATATCTAGGAATGTTTAGGTTATATCCATTTATACGAATGTCTTCACGGCTAACCTTCTGTGAGAACTTGTCTATATTATCCCTTGTAACAATAGTATCAACAATTCTTTTAATATCTGATGCCCTTAGTTTATTATTTTTTCCATCTTTTATAAATCCTTTAGAAGCATCTATAATCAAAACATCTGTATTTTCACGCTTTTGTCTTAAAACCATAATGATTGTTGGAATCCCTGTTCCAAAGAAAATATTGGAAGGAAGTCCAATTATGGCATCAATATGATTATACTCAATTAGATTTTTGCGAATTTCACCTTCCTCTCCCCCACGAAATAGAACACCGTGTGGAAGTACTATTGTCATTATCCCATCACCCTTAATATGATATAGGTCATGAAGCAAAAATGCATAATCAGCCTTTGATTTAGGTGCTAATCCATAACGAGCATACCTTGGATCTGTTTCTTTATTACTAGAATCCCAGTGCTGTGAATAAGGAGGATTAGAAACAACTGCATCTACATATAAAGGCTCATAGCTTTCAATTGGACTCTCTTCATCAAAATAGGGCCAGTCCTCTTCTAGGGTATCTGCATTACGAGTTACTATATTATCTGGCAAAATACCACGCATAACTAAATTCATACGAGTAAGATTATATGTATTTTGTTTTAGTTCCTGTGCATAGTATTTAATATTATTTTCATCATCTATATGCTTTCCTAGAGAACGACCTATATTAATTAGTAGAGAACCTGAACCACTTGTAGGGTCATAAATTTTAATTTCTTTCTTGTCTCTTAAATGCCCAGCAACTATTTCAGACATAAGAAGAGATATTTCATGAGGGGTATAAAATTCTCCCGCTTTTTTACCTGCATTAGCAGCAAACATACTGATTAGATACTCATATATAAAACCAAGCACATCATAATCCTGCCTACTATCCATTGGTATATCCTTAATAAGATGGATTAAATCACTTATAGCCTTTGTTCTTGAACCTGAGCTTTCCCCCAGCTTACTCAAGCCAGTTTGAAGGGTATTAAATATACCTTGAAATACCTTCTTATGTGAAGGATTAATTAGTCGATTGAAGGCTGATAAGGCATCTGTGACATTGGATACATCAAAATCCCTACCTATTTTAAGCCAGGTTGAAAATAAATCTTTATAGGCAATAAAGTAACCAATGTTTTCACGAATATAATTTACTGTTTCACTATCATCCTCAACAAGGGACTCAATATCCTCCTGACTAAAACCATTTTCTTTCAGAAATCTTAATTCCTTGTCTGAAAGGTATTTATAAAATATAAAGCCTAAAATATAGTCTTTATATTCGTTGGCTTCAATTTTCGAACGCATTTTATTAGCTGACTCCCATATTTTATTGGCAAGTCGTTGCTTATTCATAAATTAATCACCCTTTCTTATAACCTTTTACATCATAATAAGTCCATTTAAGGTTTTTCTAAAATAAACTATCTATTTAAATTTATCTATATCATTTACTTTGTAAAATTTACGATATGTTTTTGGTATATCTAAATTTGCCTTTTCCTTAATTTCTTCTATTTCTTCTAGAGATATAACACCCTTAGATTTCAACAAATCCATTAGTTCATTATTTAAATTTATGGAATATGCCAACATGTTTTTTATATTGCCCATTTCTGGTTGGAAAAGGTTGTACTGTGATTCTTCATTTTTATCGTAGACTTCCTCAACCAATGTAATATCCTTTTTTATATAATCATCTTCTTCCGACCATATTACCTGTCCAAAACGCATGGTTAATTCCCTATTGCTTATACCCCTTCTTTGCACCTTAAAATATGATCTATTGTCATAAAATTTATCTAGCCTACTAGATTCATTCCTGTTTATTTTTATCTTCGCATCAATAA
>CAZRYA010000199.1:3244-3537 GCA_964604235.1 uncultured Tissierellaceae bacterium
GATGCTATTATTAGTATATCTTTCATCATACTCATATGGTATAAACTCCATATCTTCAATTATTAGTTTTTCTATTTTTAATCTTTCTACCTCTTCTAAATATATTGTATAATTATATACCCTTTCCTCTTCTGGAAAAGTTGTGCTATAACTATAAGGGCTTTTTAATAGTTTGTATTCTTCCAACTGGTTTCCATCATTATCCAAACTAAATATGCCACCTTCTTTAACATTCTTTATTTCTTCTTGAATTTCTGTATTTGTCTTTTCTCCTACAACCCTCAAATCAAAGT
>CAZRYA010000200.1:0-3535 GCA_964604235.1 uncultured Tissierellaceae bacterium
CTGTAGCTTGTAATCCAGATATATTAATTTGCGATGAGCCAACAACAGCCTTAGATGTTACTATTCAAGCCCAAATTTTAGAATTACTGAAAAATTTAAAAGATAAATTTAACTTAACTACTATTTACATAACTCACGACTTAGGAGTTGTAGCAAATGTAGCAGACAGGATAGCAGTAATGTATGCAGGGGATATAGTTGAAATAGGGACTTCAGAGGAAGTGTTTTATAATCCTCAGCACCCATACACTTGGGCATTATTATCATCACTTCCACAATTGGGAGTTAAGGGAGAGCCCCTATATTCCATAGATGGAACACCACCAAACCTATTTTTAGATATAAAAGGGGATGCTTTTGCACCTAGAAATAAATATGCGCTAAAAGTAGACTTTGAACACAGGCCTCCTTACTTTGATGTATCACCAACACATAGGGCAAGAACCTGGCTCTTAGATCCAAGATCACCTAAAATAGAACCTCCAGGATCGATAAAAGCTTTGAGGGAAAACTGGGAGGGACTGGCTAATGGATAAAAAAAATAAAGAAATCCTATTAGAAGTAAAGGATATTAAGGTGGAATTTGGAGAGGGAAGCAAAAATAAATTTGTAGCAGTAGATGGAGTTAGCTTTAATATATATAAGGGAGAAACATTTGGTCTTGTAGGAGAATCAGGTTCTGGTAAAACTACCATAGGTAGGGCAATAATTAGGATAAATCCTATAACTCAGGGAGAAGTAATCTTTAATGGAGAAGTTATTTCTGGTAATATCAGCAATGATTTAGATAAGCAAGTTACTAGAGATATACAGATGATATTTCAAGATCCAATGGCTTCATTAAATGAAAGAGCCAAGGTAGATTATATAGTATCAGAAGGTCTATACAATTTAAAGAACTATGGCAGTGAAGAGGAGAGGGAAAAGATAGTAGCACAAGCTCTTTTAGATGTAGGTTTGCTTCCAGAATTTGCTTCTAGATTTCCACATGAATTTTCAGGTGGACAAAGGCAGAGAATTGGAATAGCTAGGTCTTTAGTAATGGAACCTAAGTTTATAATAGCAGATGAGCCTATTTCAGCCCTAGATGTTTCAATTAGAGCCCAGGTTTTAAACTTACTTTCAAAACTACAGGAAGAAAAGGACTTAACTTACTTGTTTATAGCCCATGATTTATCAGTTGTAAGGTTTATAACAGATAGGTTGGCAGTTATATATAAGGGGAAAATAGTAGAACTAGCAGAGACAGAAAAGTTATTTGAAAATCCACTACATCCTTATACAAGGGCCTTGTTATCAGCCATACCAATACCAGACCCTATTAAAGAAAAAAATAAAAAATTAGAAGTATATAATCCATCATGTCATGATTATAGTGTAGATAAACCAGAGTGGATAGAAATAGAAGCAGAACACTTTATACTAGCCAATAAAAAAGAAGCTGATGAATACAGGCAGGTATTAGCTAGAAATAAAAAGTAAAAAATTACCCTGGAATATTCCAGGGTAATTTTGTTATTTGTAATATTTATATTTCCAATATCTATGATTATAAACTATAATAGTTATGAAAAGAACTATATTAAATAATTAGACTATGCTATAATATAGTTAATAAATTAACAAAAAATTCTAGAGGAGATGATCTAAATATGGTAATGAAGGTAAAAGTTTGTATGGGGACCCACTGCACAATGATGGGAAATCTACATTTATATGAAGATTTATTAGAGCTTGCGAGGAAATATCCTGATAAAATCGATTTAGACACAGTAAAATGCCTTAATTCTTGTTCAGAGGGGAGAGCACCAGTAGTTCTAATAAATGATACAGTTAGACTTATGGCTAAATCACAAGAAATTATAGCAGAGATTTTGGAGGAGATAGTATAATGGCCAGAGGATTATTTACACCTATTACATACATAAGAAGACAGGTATATACTGAGATAGCAAAATTAGCTTGGGAAGGAAGAGACCCTAGTGAAGTCGATGATATACCATACAAAGTAATAAATGGAGAAGTTGCTCAATATAGGGGAAGTGTTTTCCATGAAAGGGCAATAGTTGCAGCAAGAACTAGAATGGGTTTAGGACTTGATAAGACAACAGAAAATAAAAGATTATCTAGAGGGATTGAAGAGGCCTTTGTAACCCATAGTGTAATAGAAGAGCCACTTGTTAATGTTATTTCATTTGCTTGTGAAGCATGTAAGGATAAGAAGCATTTTGTAACCAATACTTGTAAAAAGTGTATAGCCCATCCTTGTATGGTGGTTTGTCCAGTAAATGCAATAAGCATGGGAGAAAAAGGATCTATAATAGATCAAGAAAAATGTGTTGATTGTGGTAAGTGTAAGGAAGCATGTCCATATGGAGCAATAGTAAAGCAAATTAGACCATGTAAGGCTGCTTGTGGAGCTGATGCAATTGAGTCAGATGAATTAGGCAGGGCTAAGATAAATTATGATAAATGTGTTAGCTGTGGTATGTGTATGGTAGCTTGTCCTTTTGCAGCAATAACAGATAAGTCAAATATATTACAGTTAGTTTTGGCACTCAAGAAGGAAGAAAAAGTTCATGCAATTATAGCTCCTTCTTTTGTAGGGCAGTTTGGGCCGTTTGCAACACCAGGAAAAATTGTAAAGGCCATAAAGAATCTAGGCTTTACAGAAGTAATAGAAGCCGCACTGGGAGCTGATATTACTACTAAGCATGAGGTAGATGAATTTACCAAAATGGTTCCAGAAGTATATCCATTTTTAGGAACATCGTGTTGTACATCATGGACCTTAATAGTTGAAAAGTTTTTCCCAGAACTTAATCAATACGTATCTGAATCAAGTACTCCAATGGTTGAGACAGCTAAAGCTATTAGGAAGAGAAGTCCAAATGGTAAAATAGTTTTCATAGGACCATGTGTTTCTAAAAAAATAGAAGCCATGGATGAAAAAGTTAGACCTTATGTGGATTTTGTTATAACCTATGAAGAACTGGCCGCAATTTTTGTAGCAGCAGATATAGATGTTTCTGAAATAGAAGATGAGGGAGTAGTTGCTGATGCTTCAGGACCAGGTAGAAATTTCGCCTATGCTTCAGGAGTAGCAGCTGCAGTAAAAGAAAGTGCGGAATTATTAGAAGAAGGACTTAATATTAAAACTTATAATGCCAATGGAGTGGCTGAGTGTAGGAAGATGTTAGCTTTGGCTAAAGCTGGGAAATTAGATGGCTACTTAATAGAAGGAATGGGTTGTCCAGGAGGATGTGTAGGTGGAGCAGGAACTTTACTTCCAACAGATAGGGCTAAAAAAGAAGTAGGTAAATTTGCAAAAGAGTCTCCATATGAAACGGTATTTGACAACCCATTAATAGATTAAAATTAACTAATAAAATTAAAGTACAAAAACTAAAGCTAGGATTACGACTGTAATCCGGTTCATTGTCAAATGTTGGGGGATAAATTCTAAGAAGAGTTTATCTCCTTTTTTTACCCATAAAATATAAGCTAGTTTTTAACTTTGTAATAATATTCTTTT
>CAZRYA010000201.1:0-3510 GCA_964604235.1 uncultured Tissierellaceae bacterium
TTCACCAAAGATAGCCCTTAAAAGTCGCTCTTCAGCTGTAAGTTCAGTTTCACCTTTTGGAGTTACTTTTCCTACTAGGATATCTCCTGGCTTAACCTCAGCCCCTATTCTAATAATACCTCTTTCATCTAATTCCTTTAACATGTCATCCCCAACATTTGGAATATCACGTGTTATCTCTTCGGGTCCTAGTTTAGTATCCCTTGCTTCTGATTCATATTCTTCAATGTGAACTGAAGTAAGTTTATCTTCTTTTACAAGATTTTCATTTATTAAAATGGCATCCTCATAGTTATATCCTTCCCAAGTCATAAATGCGATTAGGATATTCTTACCTAAGGCAATTTCACCCATATCTGTACTTGGTCCATCTGCTATAACTTCATCAGCCTCGACCCTATCTCCCTTAGAAACCATTGGCCTTTGGTTAATAGTAGTACCTTGGTTAGACCTAACAAATTTAAGCATTCTATATTTATCAATCTTACCGTCTTTATCTCTTTTAATTAGAATTTCTTCCGCACTTACTTTCTCTACAATTCCTCCGTCTACTGCCTTAACTACAACTCCTGAGTCCTTGGCTGCCTTATACTCAATACCAGTCCCTATTATAGGAGCTTCTGTTTTTAGTAAAGGAACAGCCTGCCTCTGCATGTTAGCACCCATCAGGGCCCTGTTAGCATCGTCATTTTCTAAGAAAGGAATCATAGCAGTACCAACAGATACGATTTGTCTAGGTGAAACGTCCATGTAATCAACTTGATCACTTGGATAAATATCTACAACTCCACCTTTACCCCTTGCTACAACTCTGTCATTTATAAAAGTTCCATCTGGATTTAATCTTTCATTTGACTGGGCTATAACAAATTCATCTTCTACATCTGCTGTTACATAATCTATTTCTCCAGTTATCTTACCAGCGCCTTTTTCAACTTTTCTATATGGAGCCTCTAAGAATCCATACTCATTAATTCTAGCATAGGTAGTCAGAGAAGTAATAAGACCTATATTAGGACCCTCTGGTGTTTCTATTGGACACATTCTACCATAGTGAGAATGGTGAACGTCCCTTACAGCAAAGCCTGCCCTATCCCTACTTAACCCACCTGGTCCTAAGGCTGACATCCTTCTTTTGTTAGTTAACTCAGCCAGTGGATTTGTTTGGTCCATGAACTGAGACAACTGGCTACTACCAAAGAACTCTTTAATAGAAGCTACTACTGGTCTTATATTTATTAAATCTTGTGGAGTTGCAACATCAATATCTTGAATGGTCATTCTTTCTCTAACTACTCTTTCCATACGTGAAAGACCTATCCTAAATTGATTTTGAAGCAATTCTCCTACTGATCTTAATCTTCTGTTTCCTAAGTGATCTATATCATCTACTATACCAACACCATTAAATAAGTTTAGTTCATAATTTATACTTGCAATTATGTCATCTACCAATATGTGTTTTGGTGATAGTTCTTTTATTCTTTCTTCAATTGCTTTCTTTAAATCATTTTCATCTTCATTTTCTTCTATTAGCTCTTTCATAAGAGGATAATATACTTTTTCCTTTAAACCTAACTCTTCTAAATCAAAAGCTAGATCAAAAGCTTTTTTGCTTACAAAGTTATTTCCAATAACTTTAACAACAAATTCATCTTGAAGTAGTATTTCAACTTGGTTAATTCCACTATTTTCTATTTCAATAGCCTTGTCCCTAGTTAATTTTTCTCCCTGTTCAGCTATAATTTCTCCAGTTTCTAAGTCATAAACATCAGCTGCTAATTTTTGACCAACAATTCTGTTGTATAGGGCTAATTTTTTATTAAACTTATATCTTCCTACCTTGGCTAAATCATACCTTCTTGGATCAAAGAATAGGTTGTTAATTAATGATCTTGCACTATCTACTGTAGGCGGTTCACCTGGCCTCAATCTCTTATAGATTTCCAATAGTGCTTCTTCTTCATTATTTGTATTATCTTTTTCTAATGTATTTAATAATTGCTCAGTTTCTCCAAGTAATTCAATTATTTCAGAATCAGTTTGGACGTTTAAAGCTCTCAATAAAGTAGTAGCTGGTAATTTCCTTGTCCTATCTACTCTTACATAAATTATGTCATTAGAATCTGACTCATATTCTAACCATGCCCCTCTATTTGGAATTAATGTTGAAGAATACAATCTCTTACCTGTCTTGTCAATTTCTTCTACATAGTAAACTCCTGGAGACCTTACTAACTGACTTACTACAACTCTTTCTGCACCATTGATTATAAAAGTTCCCTTTTCTGTCATCAATGGCAAGTCACCCATAAATACCTCTTGCTCTTTTACTTCTCCGGTTTCCTTATTAATAAGTCTAACCTTTACCTTTAAAGGTGCTGAGTAGTTAGCGTCCTTCTCTCTTGCTTCGTCTTCGTTATACTTTGGTTCTCTCTCTATATGGTAATCTATAAATTCTAATATAAGATTACCTGTATAGTCCTGTATGGGAGAAATATCGTCAAATACCTCTCTCAATCCTTCTTCCTTGAACCACTTATAAGATACTTTTTGCACCTCTGTTAGATCTGGTAAATCAAGTACTTCATCAATACGAGAATAACTCATCCTAGTGCGTTTTCCATAGGTTACAGGATGTACCATTAAATTCACCCCTTATTAAACTAAAATATCCAAAAGCATCGTTATACTTTTGGTAAGACTAATTAAATTCTATAATAACATTATAAAATATAATGTTTCTATCATGTCGCATTTAGACATGTTATCACATTTATATTGGCTTGTCAATAATTTGTTCTAGTTTTTTTATTTAATTCAATCATTATAAGCTGATATAGTTAAGTGCTACTTCTATAAATATTTTGTTAAAAAAAGTGTTGAAGGAAATATATCCTCCAACACTTTTAAAAATTTCAAATTAAATTATTTTAATTCTACTTTTGCTCCAGCTTCTTCTAATTTAGCTTTCATTTCTTCAGCTTCTTCTTTTGAAGCGCCTTCTTTAACTGCCTTTGGAGCTCCGTCAACTAATTCTTTAGCTTCTTTTAATCCTAATCCAGTAATTTCTCTAACTACTTTGATTACTTTGATTTTTTCTCCACCAGCTTCAGCTAAGATAACATCGAAGTCTGATTTTTCTGCTGCTGCTTCTCCACCTGCTGCTGGAGCTGCTGCTGCTGCAACTGCCATAGGAGCTGCTGCTGATACTCCAAATTCTTCTTCTAATGCTTTAACTAATTCTGATAATTCTAATACTGTTAAACCTTTTACTTCTTCAATTAAATTTAATACTTTTTCGCTTGCCATTATATATATACCTCCAAAAGTTTTTTTATTTTTTTAATTAAGCTTCTTGTTTCTCAGCTATTGCACTAAGTACAGTAACTAATCCTCTCATAGTACCTGTTAATACATTTGCAAATCCTTGTATTGGAGCATTTAATCCACCAAGAGCTTGAGCTATTAACACTTCTCTAGATGGTAAGTCTCCTAATGCTTTGATTT
>CAZRYA010000202.1:0-3509 GCA_964604235.1 uncultured Tissierellaceae bacterium
GGGTCTCTTTGAACCAATTCTAATATAGGTTCTATAAAGCTTAGACCTGATATTAACTTGGTTTCAAGATTACTAGCTAGCAAAATTTCTACAGTTCTCTCAGCCACTAAAGGATTCCCTGGTACATAATAATTAATATCTCCAGATTTAGATTTTTCTCTTAAATCATCTACTATTGCTTCATACACTTCATCAAAAGAATCCTTTTCTTCATACAAATAATCATAAGAAGAATACTTTATATTTTCATCATCTAAATACTGTATGGTTGGATGATGTTTTGTCCTTAAAATATTTTCAGTCCCTGAATTAAGTCTTTTTATTGCACCTAGAGTTAGACTTTCTATATTTCCAGGTCCTAAACCTACTATATAGATAGTACCCATAATCTTCCACCTCTAACTATTTTTTATTTTTATTTTATTTAACACTTTTCCTATTTTGTCACCCTTAGGCAGTAGCTTTAAATCTTCATCTGTTATAGCCCCTGTCATACCTAAAAATACTAGATACAAACATCCTCCTATTAAGATGGAAACCATAGTAACTAGCTTAGGTTTAATGATACTTAGCCTGGTTAGGCCCATATAGGATATTTGAACACCTAGTCCCATTCCTATTGCTGATAGAAGTGGTTTTGTAAGTATTTTATTAAGTTCAAACTTTACTTTTTCATGGCTTCTCAAACTTTTTAAGTTTAAACTCGTTGCTATTAAATAGGCAACAACTGTAGAAAAAGCTGCCCCATATATATTTACACTTGGTATAGTTGTTAGAAAATAAGTTAATATTCCCTTAATCAAGGCTCCAACTAATAAGTTTTTAGCTGGTTCAATTGGCCTACCTAAGCCTTGTAGCATACCACTTGTAGTTTGTACCAAGGTTAAAAATATAACCCCTACTGACAAAATCCTTAACATTTTGCCTGTCGTTATCATAGTTTCAGGTGAATTTTTAAAGAATAACAATTCTATTATAGGCTGTGATAGTACAAACAAACCTATTGCAGCAGGTAAGCCTATTAGTAGGGTCACCCTTATTCCTGAATTTACTATGTTTTCAATTCCATCTTTATCTGCTCTTGCCTTAGCTGCTGAAATTACTGGAACTATACTCATTGCTATGGCAGTTGAAAAGACTTGAGGAAGATTTATTAGCGTTTGTGCCATTCCCTTTAGGTTCCCATAGAGTTCATTTGCTGTAGCTTCATTAATCCCTATTAGAGGCAGCCTAGTTAATACTAATTTCAGATCTATATAATCCATAAGCGGAAGTATAGAAGCTCCAAAAGTTATTGGTATGGCTATAATAAATAAGTCTTTCACTATATCTTTTGTCTTATATTCTTTATAGTCTAAGCTTGTTTCCACTTCTGCCATTATTGACTTTCTCTTATAAAAATAAATACCAACCACTGCTATAGTTCCTGCTATGGCACCAATAGTTCCTCCTGATGATGCCCCTCCTGCTGCCATTGGTATTCCATAGTCTAGAAGGGAATAGGTTATATATAGACCAGCCCCTACCCTAAAAAGTTGCTCTGACATTTGAGAAATTGCCGTCGGCACCATAGTATTTTGCCCTTGAAAAAATCCCCTGAAAACAGACATAATAGGTACAAAAATCAAGGCTGGTGAAAGGGCTACTAAGGCATAATATGCATTGGGATTATTTAAATTAGTAACTATTTTTTTTGCATTAAAAAATAAAAAGACCCCTGATACTAGACCTAATATGGACAAAATATACAGGGCTGTTTTAAATACTTTAAATGCCGATTTATAATCACCCTTAGACCTTTTCTCTGAAACTATCTTGGCTATAGCTACTGGAAAACCTGAAGTAGATATGGCAAGTAATAGAACATAAAATGGGTAAGCTGTTTGATAGTAGCCCATTCCCTCAGACATAATCATATTCGATAAAGGAACTCTATAAATAGCTCCTAATATTTTCACTACTACTGCAGCCATTCCTAGAACTGCTGCACCTTTTAAAAAACCATTTTCTTTACTCATGACAACCTCCTTTAATGTCTAATTATACCACCTTAATTCTTAAATTAAAACAAAAATAAAAGAACTCCTGAGAGTTCTCCTATTAGTTCTCGTATTTTTTTATCTTAGCAGAATTAACTTTTTTCTGTAAATCTGCCAAATACTTTTCTTCTTTTATTTTTTCTATTATATCTTCTCTTAGAGAATCTATATCTTCTTTTTTATCTTCTACATATACTATATGATATCCTATTTCAGTCTTAATAACTGGACTTAACTCTCCTTTTTCCAGAGTGAAAACTTGCTCTTCAAAGTCTTTTACCCACTCTCCCTTAGAAAAATATCCTAAGTCTCCTCCATCTTTTGCACTACCATAGTCTATGGATTTATCAATAGCTAGGTCAGCAAAATCTTTACCTTTTTTTAAGTCAATTAAGACCTTATTTGCTTCTTCTTCTGTTTTTAAAAGTATATGTCTAGCCCTTACCTTTACTAGGTCATTTTTATTAGCTTCATAGTAAGATTCTATCTCACTTTCTCCTACTTCAATTTCTGCTGTTTTTACAGTTTCATACTTCTTAACTAATAGGGGACTAGATAGACTTTGCTTAAGAACTTCTACTTCAATACTGTTCTCAACCAAGTAATTGTCCAAGGCCTCATCTCCACCCAGTTGCTCTTTCCACTGATTAAAATTATTATCTACCTCTTCATTAGTAAGTGTAATATTCATTTCCCCTGCTTCTTCTTCAATTATTTTAGTTAAGATTAATTCATCTAAAACCTCTTCTTTTATCCTCTCTTCTTCTGTTCTTCCATCTTGTCTAACATTAGATAAAAAGTCCTCCCCATATTGCCTTTTATAAGAATCTCTTATGACATTATACCTAGCCTCATATTCCTCAATACTTATTACTTGACCATTTACTTTAGCTACTAAGCCCTCTTCATCCTTATTACAAGCAACAAGTAATACAGACATAATCAGTAGGCTCATAATTAATAAACATTTTTTATTTTTTATTTTTAACATCACTTTCCACCACCCTGTACTTTTTACTATAGTCATCTATAGACTCAAAAACTTCTTTTAACTCCTTCAACATGTCATCCTTATACTTATATTTTAAGTTAGGGTTTGGAACTATATTGAAGCTTATCCTTCTTCCAAATCTGCCTTTTAAGTAATCTATCATATCTGGGTCAATTTTTTCTGCCTTATGGAATTCTACAAGTATTTCTTTACCCTTTTCTAATATAGTAATAACATTATTTCTGCTTCCAATAGACCTAATATAGGATATATCCATTAAATTCTCTGTTTCTAGAGGTATATCCCCAAATCTATCAATTAATTCATCTAATAGTTCTAAATACTCTTCCTTAGTCCATATATCTGCAATTTTCTTATATATATCTATCTTTATTTCTTCATCTTCTATATATGAATTTTTAATAAAACCATTTACTTTTAGGTCTATAGTAGTATCTATCTTTTCTTCAATAACCTGA
>CAZRYA010000203.1:0-3494 GCA_964604235.1 uncultured Tissierellaceae bacterium
AATAAGTTTAGAAATAAGTGATGAAGTAAGAGACCACATATCTAAGGTTGGCTATGACCAAGTATATGGAGCTAGACCCCTTGAAAGAACTATTAGAGACTTAATAGAAGACAGGTTAGCAGAAGAGTTTCTAAGGGGAAATATAGATAAGAAGGACATTATACTTGTAGAAAAGGGTCAGGATGATAAGTTAGAATTTAAGGCGAAACCTGTAGTTTAATACTACAGGTTTCTTATGGAGGAAGTATGAAAAAGAAGAAAAAAATTCATATATGTAGTAGTTGTGGTTATGAGACAATAGGTTACTTAGGAAAGTGTCCTGAATGTAATAGTTGGGGAACTTTGGAAGAAGTTGAGATAGAGGAAAAAACTTCGAGTGGGGTTAAGTTAGTCAAGAGAAAGAGCCTAAATAAGCTAAAAGACATTGTATCAAGCAATAGTGATAGGGTTATGACTAGCTTGAATGAATTCAATAGGGTTATGGGGGGAGGAATTGTAAAGGATTCAGTTACTATATTGGCTGCAAAACCAGGTGCTGGTAAGTCAACTTTACTACTTCAAGTTGCCAATGATCTAGCCCAATTGGGAAGTAAGGTTTTATATGCATCTGGGGAAGAATCAGAATCACAAATAAAAAATAGGGCAGATAGGATAGTAGATGAAATAAGTAGTAATTTGTGGGTTATGTCAGATAACTCTATGGATAATGTTGTGGATACTATTAGGGAAATAGATCCTAGAGTAATAATAATAGATAGTATTCAAACTTTTACCTTGGCTGGATTTCCAAGTTCTAGGGCAGGTTCTCCCACACAAACCATGGAGTGCGCCAATACTATGGTTGACCTAGCTAAGAATCCCAATGACCCTAAGATAGTAATAATGATAGGTCAGATGACTAAAGAAGACGAAATTGCAGGTGTTAGAGCCTTAGAACATTTAGTAGATACTGTTTTGATAATTGAAGGTGAAAGTGGAGAGGAGCTTAGGAGCCTTATAACTACTAAAAATAGGTATGGATCAACAGGTGAAATGGGTTTTTTCAAAATAACAGATAAGGGAATGATATCTATAGATAACCCATCTGAGTATTTTATGACAACGAGGGAAGAAGACAATCTAGTTCCAGGAAGTGCAATAACAGTTGTAAGAGAAGGTACAAGACCTATTATATTAGAAATAGAATCCCTTGTATCTCAATCATTTACCCCCTACCCATCTAGGATTAGCGAATGTCTAAAGAAAGATCAATTAAATACCCTAGTTTCTATTTTAGAACAAAGAGGCGGGCAGAAGTACTATGACAAGAATGTGGTTATTAAGACAACAGGGGGAATAAAATTAAAGGAACAATCAGCCAATTTAGCTGTTTAAATTTATATAGTTTTTCTCTTCGACTTTAAATTATCATCAACCCTTAATAAGGGAATAGGAAATGATATTGTCTTTATTGGAGATGTGGGTTTAACTGGCGAGATAAAGAAGGTACCATCTTTGGAAGTTAGGCTTAGGGAGTTAGACAGAATGGGCTACAGGTTAGCCTATATTCCACCGAATAGTGCTAAGGGTGTAAAGGTAGAAAAAATAAAATTAGTTGAAAAAAATAGCTTAATAGATGTTATAAGAGATATATTTTAATAATAAAACTCCCTAAAGGGGAGTTTTATTATTTTCTTTATTTTAAATTAAAAACTCCAAGGGTTTTTAATTTATTAAGTTCATTTTCTAAAATATTTTCCAAGTCCATATCTAGCGAGTTGGCAATAGATGTCAGATAAAAGATAGAATTTCCAATTTCGTTTTCAATGGCCTCTTGGCAATTTTCACATAGTATTCCTTCGATATGATTTTTTAAATTTGGAAGGGAATTTTCTATATCATCTTCAAAAAGTTGTTTTTCTCCCTTGATGGAAATACAGCCACAGGTTGTAACTGCTTTAGTAATAGACCTATTGGTCCTTGCACTGGCTTCTGAAAACTTACTCATAATATCTAAGACACTTCTATGCCTAACTAAAGCTGAATCTGTTTCTTTTTGAAATTCTTCAATTAAACTTTTATCTTCGTGATTTGTAGAATTCATATAATTCCTCCTTAATAATTCTTACCTTCAATTATACTTTTAAAGTAGAAAGCTTGTCAAATTTGACTTTTTTCACTATAAAAACAATAACCTTGACAATTTTAATAATCCTATGGTAATATATATGTTTTACAATCTTGAGGAAGTAAGGTATAATATAATAGAGTATATATAGGAGGGATTAAATCATGTTTAATATTGGAGATAAAGTTGTCTATCCTATGCATGGTGCAGGAGTAATTGTTGCCATAGAGGAAAAAGAAATCCTAGGAGAAGAGAGAAAGTACTATGTTATGCAAATGCCTATAGGAGATATGAAAGTCATGGTTCCTGTTAAGAATGTAGAAGAAGTTGGAGTAAGAGAAATAATTGGAAGTGAAGATTTAGAAAAGATACTCCTTATATTACAAGGTACTATGTCATCTATGCCACAAAATTGGAATAGAAGATATAGGGCAAATATGGACAGGATAAAATCAGGTGACATATTTGAAATAGCCGCAGTAGTTAGAAATCTTATGATGTTAGATATGGAAAAAGGTCTATCTACTGGAGAGAAGAAAATGTTAGGGTCTGCTAAACAGATGCTGTTTTCAGAAATGGTTTTGGTTTCAGATAAGGACTTAGAAGAAATAGAAGCAATAGTTCAAGAAGCAATAGAATATGTAGAAGAGTAAAAGAATGTGGAGGTGAATATATGCTAGATAAAGTTTTAAAGACTTTGATCAGCTTATTGGGCGTATTAGCTGGTTACAGTTTAGTAACAGTACTTAAAGCCTTAAACATTATCCAATTACCTGTAAATGGATGGGTTGGTTTAGCCATTTACAGTGTGCCATCTTTGATTTTTGGAATTATATTTTTATATTTATCTCCTTGGATAATAAAAAAAGGTAAGAGTTTAATTGGATTAATAGAGAAGGAGTTACAAAAGTTTTCCATTTATGATATTACTATATCATCAGTAGGTCTTATAATAGGTCTTGTAATTGCACATTTACTAAGTACTCCAGTTTATCAAATGGGAATTTCTTATATAGGTAATGTTCTACCAATTATAATTTATATTATTTTAGGTTATTTTGGAATAGTAATCCCACATAAGAAGAAGGAAGATATAAGTGGAATTATAAACTCTCTTAGGAAGGGACCTAGGGAAAAAACTAAGAGTTCAAGCAAGTCATCTGTACCTAAAATACTAGATACATCTGTAATAATAGATGGAAGAATAGCAGATATATGTAAGACGGATTTTATTGAAGGGCCTTTAATAATACCCCAGTTTGTCCTAGGAGAATTACAGCATATAGCTGATTCTGCTGATGATTTGAAAAGGGCAAGAGGTAGAAGGGGACTGGATATTTTAAATAAGATACAAAAGGAATTGGATATAGAGGTAATAGTAAGCGAT
>CAZRYA010000204.1:0-3465 GCA_964604235.1 uncultured Tissierellaceae bacterium
AAATCCTGAGTGTTTAGTTCCACCATATTTCCTAAGTTCTAAATACCACCAGTATTCAGCTGGGTCCATACCCATATCTATTATTTTTTGTTCTAAAACTTCCAGCCTTTCCTCTCTTTGTGATCCACCAATTATTTCACCTACACCTGGTACTAACAAATCCATAGCTGCTACAGTTTTATCATCTTCGTTTACTCTCATATAAAAAGCTTTAATATCCTTAGGATAATCCGTTACAGATATCTTTCATGTTCAGTTTGTAAATCTATTCCCCACTCTACTGGATACTTAAATTCTTCCTTGGATTCCTTTAAAATTTCTATTGCCTCTGTATAAGTAACTCTTCCAAAGTCTGAATTTACCACATTTTCAAGTCTTTCAATAAGTCCCTTATCTATAAAACTATTGAAGAATTCCATTTCCTCCTTAGCATGATCCATAACATACTTTATAATATATTTCATCATGTCTTCTGCTAAATCCATGTTATCTTTTAAGTCTGCAAAAGCTATTTCTGGTTCCACCATCCAAAATTCAGCAGCATGTCTTGCTGTATTAGAATTTTCGGCCCTAAAAGTTGGTCCAAATGTATATATATCCCTAAAGGCTAAAGCATAAGCCTCTCCTTCTAATTGGCCTGACACTGTAAGATTAGTTTCTTTTCCAAAAAAGTCTTCTGAAAAATCTATTTTTCCATCATCTGTCTTTGGAATATCATGTAGGTCTAAAGTTGTTAACCTAAACATTTCACCTGCTCCTTCAGCATCTGATCCCGTAACTATTGGTGTATGAACATATACAAAGCCTCTCTCCTGAAAGAACTTGTGTATAGAATAAGCAAGTATTGACCTAACTCTGAAAACTGCATTAAAGGTATTAGACCTGGGTCTTAAGTGGGCTATTGTTCTTAAGTATTCAAAAGTATGTCTTTTCTTTTGAAGTGGATAGTCTGCTGAAGAATATCCTTCAATTATTATTTCTCTAGCCTTTATTTCAAATGCTTGTTTAGCGCCATCTGTTTTAACTAGGTCTCCAATTATTTTTAAAGATGAACTTAAGGGTAATTTTTCTATCTCTTTAAAATTCTCTAGCTTATCCTCAAATACAACTTGAATCCCTTTAAAAAAAGTTCCGTCATTAAGTTCTATAAAACCAAAAGCTTTTGAAGCTCTTAAATTTCTAATCCATCCCTCAACTACAATTTCACTTCCCAAATACTCTTCTACATTTTCATAAATATCTCTAATTCTAATAGACATAATATACCTCCTTTTTTATAAATAAAAAAACTTCCATCCTTAAAACAAGGACGAAAGTTACATTTCCGCGGTACCACCCTAATTGCCAATTGGCCTCTTTAAACATATAACGGTGTCACCGTCTAGCCCTACATAAAAAATTCGAACTAGAAACTCCAGGTGTTTTTCTGTATAGGCATCACATTGACTTCTCACTAGCATCAACTCACTTTAGTTACTTCCCATACTTACTCGCCCTTCAAAGTATTATCTTTTATCTAATTATAATACAATAAAATAAATTGTCAACCTATCTTATTGGCTATTTACTTTTTCTAAATATTCTTTTATAGACTTTTCATATCCATTTTCTGTAGGCTGATAATATTTAATAGCCTTATAATTTTTCGGTCTATAATCTTGGTCTACATAGGAATTTTCATAGTCATGAGGATACTTATATCCATTTCCATGACCTAATTTATCTGCTCCTTTATAGTGGGAATCTTTTAAATGATTTGGAACTTCTAAATTTTCTTCTCTAACATGGTCCATAGCCTTATCAATTGCTAAATAGGAAGCATTGGACTTAGGAGCCGTTGCTAAATATATGACTCCCTGGGCCAATATTATCCTAGCTTCTGGCATACCTATGTTATGAACAGCTTGAAAGACATTGTTCGCAACCACTAATGCATTTGGATCTGCATTTCCTATATCTTCAGATGCTAGTATAATCATCCGTCTTGCTATAAATTTAAGATCTTCTCCTGCTACTAGCATTTTAGATAACCAATAGAGGGAAGAATCCGGATCTGATCCTCGCATACTTTTTATAAAAGCTGAAACAGTATTATAATGCTCATCTCCATCCTTATCATACCTAACAGCCCTTACTTGAATGGAATTTTCCATAACACCTATGTCTATGTTTCTATAGCCATTTTCATCTTCATCTGTTGAAAGAACTCCTATTTCCAATGAATTTAAAAATGTCCTCCCGTCTCCATCTGAAATCTTAATTAAATAGTCAATGCTCTCCTTGTCTATATTAATTTTCATATTTCCCAAAGCCTTTTCCTTATCCCCTAAAGCTCTTTCTAAAAGTATTAAAAAATCATCAGGCCCTAAAGACTCTAAATTTAATACTATAACCCTAGATAGAAGAGCCTTATTTACTTCAAAATAAGGGTTTTCAGTAGTAGCCCCAATTAAAGTTAATACTCCTTTTTCCACAAAAGGTAAAAGGGCATCCTGCTGGGACTTATTAAATCTATGAATTTCATCTATAAATAATATTGTCCTCTTATCATAAATTTTAAGATTTTCCTCTGCCTGGCCTACTACTTGTCTAATATCTTTTACTCCTGATGTAACTGCTGATAATTTTTCAAATACCATATTGGTGTTGTTAGCTATTATATTAGCCAAGGTAGTTTTACCGGTCCCTGGTGGCCCATAAAATATCATTGAAGTTATTCTGTCAGCCTTAATAGACCTTGCCAGGAATTTATCTTCTCCAAGCAAGTGCCTTTGTCCCACAAACTCACCTAGGTTTTCTGGCCTCATTCTATCTGCTAAAGGACCTGTTTTTGACAAGTCTTTTTCCATTTTATAAGTAAACAAATCCATAATTTCACCATCCTAAAATCTATTATATAATACCTATTAACTTATTTCTAGACTTTCAAACAATTAAAAATCCCAAATATAAATTTAGGATTTTTATTATAATTACTTATTCTTTAAGTAATCTATGGCAATTTCCATTGAATCTTGGTCATAATCAACCAAGATATCAGGAATCAAAGTCTTTTGGTCTGCCCTTGTATCTGGTCTTAGAAACTTCTTATAAGAAATAGATACGTCTAAACCACTCCTAGCCATCCTATAACTTAAAATATCTCCATAGGAACTTGGAGAATTAATACTAGGCCTTCCAATTAAAGTCCCTAGATCTCCATCTTGTATAAATACACCCATCATGGTTGCCGAACTAAATGTTCCCTCATTTATCAAAGCTATTAAATTAACTTTTTTATTTTTATGGGCCCTTGCCTTATTAGGTTTTTCATATAAGACACCCTCATTATCTCCACCATAATTTGCTTTAACCAAGTCAGAATTTCTAACATATACACCATAATTAGGTACCTCCATACCCATAGCATTTAATAAAGCTTCACAAGCCAAAGAATTTCCACCTGGATTATTTCGAATGTCAATT
>CAZRYA010000205.1:0-3464 GCA_964604235.1 uncultured Tissierellaceae bacterium
TCCATATATTCAGACATATCTATCCTTATCATATTTCTCTCATCATCAAATAGGGCCTTGGTAAGAGCCTTAGATAACTCCGTCTTTCCTACTCCAGTAGGACCTAAAAATATAAAGGACCCTATGGGCCTATTCGGCTCTTTTAAACCTGCTCTGGCCCGAATAACTGCATCTACAACCGAATTTACGGCTTCATCCTGCCCTATTACATCTTGGTGGAGGATCTTATCTAAATTTAGAAGTTTTTCCCTCTCACTTTCTATTAATTTAGTAACTGGAATACCTGTCCACTTAGCCACAACTTCAGCTATTTCTTCAGGTCCAACCTCTTCTTTTAGCATCCTATTTTCTGTTTCAAGCTTTTGATTTTCAAGGTCTAGCCTAGCTTCTAGTTCAACCAAAGTCCCATACTTTAATTTAGAAAGGCTCTCTAGGTCATATCTTCTTTCTGCATCTTCAATTTCTCGTCTGGTTTTCTCTATCTCTTCCTTAAGCCTTTTAAGCCTGTCAATATTTCGCTTTTCTTCTTCCCATTTAGCTGACTTAGCATCATAGTCTGCCTTTAAGTCATATAGGTCTTTTTCAATTCTTTCAAGCCTTAATTCAGATCCGCTATCTTCTTCCTTTTGAAGGGCTGATCTTTCTATTTCCAGTTGAAGGATTCTCCTCCTAACCTCATCTATTTCCACTGGCATAGAATCTATCTCTGTCCTAACCATGGCTGATGCTTCATCCATAAGGTCTATTGCCTTATCAGGCAAAAACCTATCTGTTATATACCTGTCTGACAAAATAGCTGCTTCTATTACCGCATTATCTGAAATCCTTATTCCATGATGGATTTCATACCTTTCTTTAAGGCCCCTCAAGATAGAAATTGTATCCTCTACATTGGGTTCATTTACCATTACCCTTTGAAACCTTCTTTCAAGAGCAGGGTCCTTCTCTATATACTCCCTATACTCATCTAGGGTAGTTGCTCCAATAGTCCTAATCTCTCCTCTGGCAAGCATTGGCTTTAAAAGATTTGAAGCATCCATAGCCCCTTCTGTCTTTCCAGCTCCTACTATATTGTGAAGCTCATCTATAAACATAATTATTTCACCATTAGATTTCTCAATCTCGGCTAGGACAGACTTTAGCCTTTCCTCAAATTCACCCCTATACTTAGCTCCTGCTATTAGGGCTCCCATATCAAGCTCAAATATCTTCTTCCCCTTCAAGCCTTCAGGGACATCTCCATTTACTATTCTCTGGGCCAAGCCTTCTACTATGGCTGTCTTACCTACTCCTGGTTCACCTATTAAGACTGGATTATTTTTAGTCCTTCTAGATAATATCCTAATAGTATTTCTTATCTCATCATCACGACCTATTACAGGGTCTATCTTTCCATCTTTAGCATCATTTACCAAGTCTCTTCCATATCTACTAAGAGCTTCATAAGTAGCTTCTGGATTATCAGAAGTTACATTTTGATTTCCCCTAATTTCCTTCAATGCAGCTAGAAATCCTTGAAGATTTATTTGATACTTGTTAAATATTTTTTCTGATAGGGTATTTCTCTCCTTTAAAAGGGCTATATAAATATGCTCTACACTAACATAGTCATCATTAAATTTTTTTGCCTCTTCTTCACTATTTAATAAGACTTTGGTGTAAACCCTACTTGGATAAATACTCCCACCTCCACCTGATTGCTTTGGAAGCAAGTCAAGCTCTCTTTCCACATCATTTTTAATCATATTATAATCTTTTTCCATATAGGCTAGTACCCTTGGTATTAAACCATCAGGTTCACTTAATAGTCCATAATGTAAATGTAATTCCTCAAGTTGTGGATTCCCATTTTGTATGGCCTTATTTTGTGAAGTTTGAACTGCCTCTAATGCCTTTTGGGTAAACTTATTTAAATCCATACTTATTCCTCCTCCTTATCTTGGCTTGTAGGTGGAAATCTCTTTTAATTGCCTGTATAGTTCTTCTTCTTCTTCTGTTAAGTTTGGTGGATTAACTATATTTATCTCCACATAGAAATCTCCCCTATTTCCATTCATATCCTTAAAGCCTTGTTTTCCTATTTTTATTTTATTACCTGACCTTACACCCTTAGGTATATTTACCTTGACCCTTCCACCTAAGGTTTTAACTACTACACTTTCTCCAAGGGCTGCCTCCCAAGGAAGAACATCTAGCTTAGCAGTTACATTTAAACCATCTAATTTCATACTTGGCTCTTCTCTAAATTTAATCTTGAAGAAGATGTCACCATCAATTCCCCAATTCTCTCCCTTGACCCTAATCTTTTTACCTGGCAGTATGCCTGCTGGGACTTTTATTAAGATAGACTTATTTTCTCCATTTATATTGAAATTCATATTCTTATCTACACCTGAATAGGCCTCATCTATTGTAATCGTAAGCTCTGAGTCATACTTATTCCTAGGAGCCCTACCTTTTTTTGAATTTGAACCTCCAAATAAGTCATTAATATTAAAGCCTGATGGACCAGAAGACCTTCCTCCCCCACCAGTAAAAAACATGTCAAAAAAATCAGAGAAGTCATTTATATTATAACTACTACTTCCATATCCATACCTAGATGGATCAAATTTTTGACCATGGCTGTAGTTTGCCCCAAACATATCATACTGCTTTCTCTTCTCATCATCACCTAGAATTTCATAGGCCTCATTAATTTCTTTAAATTTTTCCTGGGCCTTTTCATCATCAGGGTTTAAGTCTGGATGATATTTTTTTGCTAACTTTCTGTAGACTTTTTTAATTTCATCACCACTAGCTTTTTTATCAACACCTAAAACCTTATAATAATCTTTATACTCCATAAAGTCTCACCTCTTATTTTATATACCCTTTTTCAAAGCAAAGAAAAGATTATTAAAATAATCTTTTCTAAGTTTTATTTCATATATCTTTCCAATATATAAATAATCTCTGTAATTTTTTCTTCCCCTTGTTTCTCACTTTCATTTATTGCATCTGTAACACATGATCTCAAATGTCCATCTAATATATCCATATTAGACTTCTTAAGAAGGCCAATAACTGACATTATTTGAGTAGACACATCTACACAATACCTGTCATCTTCAAGCATTTTTAAAATGCCATCAATCTGCCCCCTAGCTGTCTTTAACTTAGTAACAGCTCTCTTCTTTCCATCATTCATTTAAATCGTCCTCTACTAAATAATATCGTAACCTGCATCTTCAATGGCTTCTTTAACTGCTGACTCATTTATTTCTGAACCTATAATTTTAACTTCCTTACTTCCCAAGTTAACTTCTACTTCATTTATTCCATCTATAGCAAGTAGGGCTCCCTTAACAGCCTTCTCACAATGACCACATGACATACCATCTACTAATATTGTACTTTCCATTTTCATCTCTCCTATTTGCTTGTATTTTTACTTAAAATTCTTTAATCTTAAGGAATTTGTT
>CAZRYA010000206.1:0-3450 GCA_964604235.1 uncultured Tissierellaceae bacterium
AGTTATTGGAAGATGCTACTGATAAGAAAACAAGAACTGAAACTACAGTAGCAAGTGATTATGTAGATGGAACTTACTTAGTTAAAGGTGAAGTAAGTGATAAAGGTAATTTTTCAATGGGAACACTAGAAGTTAAGGGTGGAGAAATAGTTAATTTTGACTATAATGAGTACTTAGTAAATAGTGGTGAAACTAAATCAAATGATAACTATCCATATGCAGAAGGAATAGAAGTTATAGCTGATTTAAACGCTCAATTCAACGAGAAAAAAGATATTAATGAAGTTGATTTTGACGCTGTTTCAGGTGCAACGTATACAAAAGGTACTTTCAAAGAATTTGCTGAAGAATTAGTTGAAAAAGCTAAAAAAGGTGAAACTTATACAGAGAAATACAAGGATGGAGAATATAAGGCTGTAGCAGAAGAAGACAGTCATGGTTGGTTATCAGAAGTTACTGTAAGAGTAACTAATGGTGAAGTTGTAGGAATAGACTACGCTGAAGTAGCTATTGCTGATGGAGAAGGCTTCAAAAAGGATGATAGAAAATCAGAAGAAAATTATGAATATCATACAGCTTTTGAAGTAGCAACAGCAGTACAAAAAATGGTTATAGATAATAATGGTGTTGAAGATGTAGACGCTGAATCAATAACTGGAGCTACTAGTACAAGAACTACAATGTTAGAATTAGTAGAGAAAGCTTTAGAAGGCGCGAAATAAATTTTAAAAACCCTAACTACTATAGTTAGGGTTTTTCAGTTTAAGGAGGAAGGCATGGGTAAGCTAAATAGACGAATAATATTTGTGGCACTTATAATTATGGCTTTGGCCCTAGTAGGGTGTAGTGGAAAGTCTCAAGAATTAGAAGAAACAAAATTCTACATGAATACTGTTATGACAGTAAAATTCACAGGAAAACAGGCGACTATGGATAAAGTATTTGAAAGGATAGCTAGGGTTGAAAGTTTAATGAGTAGTAAAATAGAAGATAGCGAAATATCTAGAGTAAATGATAATGCAGGAATAAAACCAGTAAAAGTTTCTGATGAAACTTATTTTGTGCTGGAGAAATCCCTTGAATATGCTAAAAATTCTAAAGGTAAATACGACCCAACAATAGGGCCACTTTTAGATGTTTGGGATATTATGGGAGACTATGAAAATAGGGACTGGATACCAGCAGACCAAGATATAGAAAATGCTAAGGGCTTAGTTAACTATAAAAAACTTATATTGATGGATAATAATGAAGTTTTTTTAGAAGATAAGGGAATGAAAATCGATTTAGGAAGTATAGCTAAAGGTTATGCAGCCGATGTTGCAAGGGATGTTCTGAAAGAGGATAAGGTTGAATTTGGTCTAATAAACTTAGGTGGAGATGTTTATGCCTATGGAGAAAAAACAGATAAGAGTCCTTGGAGAATAGGCTTACAGGATCCACTAGAAATGACAGGAAGTCCTTTAGGCATAATCAAAATAAAAAACAAGTCTGTTGTCACATCTGGAGACTATGAAAGATTTTTTGAAATAGATGGTGAAAGATATCATCATATTTTAGACATAGATAAGGGGAAACCATCTAATAATGAACTTATGAGTGCTACAGTAATATCAGATGAGTCAATAGATGGGGATGCTATTTCAACAAGCTTATTTATTATGGGGGTTGAAGATGGACTTAAATATGTTGAAAGTATTAAGGGTGTAGATGCAATTTTCGTAACTAAGGACAAGAAAGTGATAACAAGTAGCAAGGATAACTGGGAGTTTGAATTAAATAAAGATGCTGAGGGCTATGAAGTTGAAAATAGATAGGGACTTAAATTATATATTTATAGAGTTAAGGGATAGGGTTAAATATTCAGGACTTATGAGCAGGGGAAGACTTATTGAATTTAACAAAGAATATATTGATGAAAATATAGTTGAAAATATTTATAGGGGAAGGGTTGTTAAAATCCTCCCTACTATAGATGCTGCCTTTGTGGATATAGGTTTAGATAAAAATGCTTACTTAAGCTTGAAAGACAGCCTTCCGATAGATGCTCTATATGGAAAAGAGGACTTAAGTATAGACCAGGTCTTAAGTCAAGGTGAGGATATAATAGTCCAAGTTAGAAAAGAGGGAAGCGATTTAAAGGGGCCTAAAATTAGCAGACACTTGGAAATTGCAGGAAGATATATGATACTACTACCTTTTTCTAATAGGGTAAATGTCTCTAAGAAAATTAAATCCCCAGGAGAAATAGGTAGACTTAGGAAATTAGGCTATAGGATTATGAAGGATAATATA
This sequence comes from uncultured Tissierellaceae bacterium, assembly GCA_964604235.1. Classification (GTDB taxonomy): domain Bacteria; phylum Bacillota; class Clostridia; order Tissierellales; family Tissierellaceae; genus CAZRYA01. The sequence continues at coordinate 2,296 of CAZRYA010000206.1, forward strand.
GGAATGATAATTAGAACTAATTCAGAAGGTCTTTCGGAAGGAGATTTAGCTGAAGAATATGAAGAGCTAATAGAAAAATACTACTTTATTGAGGGACAAAAGAATTTTCTTCCAAGCCCAAAACTAATTTATAAAAATTATGACCTGAGCCAGGCCTTAATTAGGGATAATAGACTAGAGGAAGTTAATAAGATTATTTTAAATGACAAGGACCTTATAGACGAGATAAAAACCATGTCAATTTACCATAAGATTAAGGACAGGATGATTTTAAATCTAGATGAGGACTTTTCTATAGATTATAGGGATAATATATCTTTTGAACTTAAAAAGGCTAGTAAGACCCGGGTAGACCTTTTAAGTGGAGGCTATTTAGTAGTGGATGAGGTAGAGGCCTTTACTGCAATAGATGTAAATAGTGGAGGCTTTTACCAAGCCAGAGACTTAGAGGAAAATGTGTTTAAAATAAACATGGAAAGCATAGATGAAATATATATACAGATAAGACTAAGGAATCTTAGTGGTATAATATTGATCGATTTCATAGATATGAAAGACCAGAATCACATAGATTGTGTTATGGAAAAACTAGAAGCTATTATGGGAGAAGACAAGCAAAAAATTAATATTTTAGGTATGACTAAGTTGGGTTTGGTAGAAATGACTAGGAAAAAAACATCAGGTTCTTTAAGGGAAAAATATGGAACTAGGTGTTCTTTTTGTGGTGGCTTAGGTAATATTATTAAAATCATTGACAAATAAAAATGTATTTGATAAAATAAGCAGGTATGTAGCCGCTCGATTCGGGTTTAAGTCTTTTAAAGCACCTGGAATTGGCGAGACTGGTAATGAGGAGGTGCAAGGTATGTACGCTGTTATAGAAACTGGTGGTAAACAATATAGAGTTCAAGAAGGAGATACACTTTTTGTTGAAAAATTAAATGCCACAGCTGGAGAAACTTTTGAATTCGATAAAGTTTTAGTTAGATCAAAAGATGGTAGCTTAGAAATGGGAAAACCTTATGTTGATGGTGCTAAAGTAAAGGCAACTGTTATCGAACAAGGAAAAGGAAAAAAAGTAGTTGTTTTCAAATTCAAAGCTAAGAAAAACTATAGAAAGAAACAAGGTCATCGTCAACCATATACAAAAGTTAA
>CAZRYA010000207.1:0-3438 GCA_964604235.1 uncultured Tissierellaceae bacterium
TATGATCACCTAACAGGTATATTGGGGTAATAGAAGTAAATTAATAAAAAGATATTATTGTTTTTGGGGATTAATGAGATAAGCATAGAAAACTGAAGTAAATGCAATTAAGTTTGGCAGGACTTAAAATTATAGGATTTAGTTGTACTAAGTTAATAAAAATATCCATCAGCAAACTTTAAGGCCTTGCTGATGGATATTTTTGATATGAGTGGATTTTTTATCATGCAATAATCATTAGTACTGTCGATGGTTGTATAAAACCATTGACAAGACAAGGCAGATGGTATAATATAACCATAACGGTATAAAGGAGGTAGTTATATTGAATAAAAATGAATTTCATGAATTAAAAGAATTTGAAATACAAGAAGTTTTAACAGAAATACATGAACTATATAGGGCAAGATCTATAGACTTAAAATTTTTTGAAGTAATATCAAATTTATTCCTAGTATTAATATATAAAAGATTTAATAATGAAGAATTTATTAGAAGATATTTAGAAGAAGATATAAAAGATGAAACAACTAAAATATACTTAAAAAAGGTACTATCAAAAATAGATATCAATGATTTAAAGGAATTAACTAACAAATATAGTGAAGAAAAGTTAAAAGCAGCTATCTTATTTTCAGATCCAGATAGATTTTCAGAAATAGATACTATAAGTACACATGAAGGTATATCAAATTTGGCATTAAATTTATTAGATATTGGAGAGGGAGATATAGTTTTAGATATGGGTTCAGGTGTAAATTCTTTTCTTATACAAGCAGGAATGAATCAAGGAAATGTAAAATGTATAGGTATTGAAATTAATACAGAATCATTAGTTATCGCTAATATTAGAAGTATAATATGTAATTTAGATATTGATGTCATACAAGGGAATATAATAAGCCAAGATTTTTCTAGATTAAAAGCAAATAAGATATTCTCAAACCCACCTTTAGGTATGAGATGGGCTAATATAGAGAAGGAAATTAGAAATAATAAAAAGTTAGAAAAACATTTTAGAGATACCAAAAGGACAATATCAGGAGATTGGGCCTATGCCTTATCTGCTTTACTAAACCAAGAAGAGCTAGGTAGAACAGTAATAATCATGACAAATGCAGGTACTTGGAATAAACCAGATGAAGAAATAAGAAGGTATTTACTTGAAAAAGGTTTGATTGAAGGAGTAATTACGTTACCTAAAAATATATTCTCCTTTTCTTCAATGGATTTAACCATGATGATTTTTAGTAAAAGTAATAAGGAAATCCATATGGTTGATGCTTCAAACTTATTTACAGAAGGTAGGAGAATTAATACTTTAGAAACTGAAGATATAAATAATATAATACATGCCTATAACAATCATTCTGAAATTAGTAGATTAGTTAACTTAGAAGAAATAAAACATCAAGAATATATTATAAACCCAAATAGATATGTAGGGGAAGAAATAAAAATAGAAAATCCAATTAAACTAGGAGAAGTGTGTAAAATAATCAATCGTGGTGCTATGATATCTTCTAAAGAATTAGATGAATTGGTAACAACAGATAAAACCAATAATCAGTATCTCATGCTACAAAATATTAAAGATGGGGAAATAGATGATAACCTACCATATTTAATGGATATAGATGAAAATTATGATAGATATTGTATAAAGAATAAGAACTTAATCATATCAAAGATATCACCTTTTAAGGTTGCACTAGTAAATTTTCCAGAGGATAGAAAAATTTTAGCTAATGGAAATTTATATTTTATAGAATTAGATGAGGAAAGAATAAATCCAATATTTTTAGAAAATTTCTTGCAGAGTGAATTAGGCATGAGTCAATTAAATAAATATGCAAAGGGTGCGGTTATGAAAAGTATCAGTATTAGAGATTTAAAAGAGATACAAATCCCAAACATTCCAATATCTAAGCAAAATGAAATAGGAGATGAAATAAAATTATTAAATGAGGAACTGATAGTTTTAAGAAAACAGGCTGATATTATAAAGGATAAAAAAGTGAAATTAATCCAGGAGGAGATTATATGAATACATCAGGACTTAATAGGGGATACATGGCAAAGAATATGGACATAGAAGATTTTTTAGATAGGGTAGTAGAGGCCTTAAATAGGGAGTTTGAAGGGGAATTAGATAAGATAAAAATAAAACTTGCAGATGGGAACTTTATTATAAGTGGAGGGAAATATATGCTTACCATAGATAAGACAAGTGCTGAAAAATTAAAGACTCCCTATGGTCTGGACAGTTATATTTTGGAAGAGTTTAGAAAGCAGGGCTTTAGATTTGAAGAAGATAGGAGTCAATATATAGAGTATTGTTATGGAAACTATAAAGATTAAGTAAAAATATAGTATAATAAATAGACTAGGCTAAATTTGCCATATTTAATCGGGGGTGAAGTTGTGGTTAATGATTTATATTTTTGGAAAAATAGGATAGAAAAAGATATACAGGGAGAAGTAGAGGTTGACTCATGTATAGCACATTTTTCAATAGTAAATCAAGGGACAAGTTATATCTTTGATAAATGGTTCTCACTATCAAGTCAGAAGGAATTATTGGACTTTTTAGAATATGTTGTTTTACCATCAGGATACTATTCAAGACTATTTGGCAAGGCTACAGGAGAGGTATACTTAGAAGCAGAGTCATATGAAAATGCAATTTACGCCTTAGAAAACAATAAACTTAAAAGGGATGAGGAATTAATATCTAACTTCAAACATGATTATCAACTATTGGAGGAAATAAGAAGGGGAGATTTTGATTTTAAAAAACTAGAAAACTTCTGTAAGTCCTATAATGATAATTTGGCATATAAAGACATAGTCTTTGCAACTATTGAAGTCTTTGAAAACATTAGGGAAGTTGGTCTAAGAACCATAAAAGAATATGAGGAAGAAGGTATGCTACTAGAGCTAGAGGAATTAATGGGAATGAAGAAGAAAGAAATTAAAGAAATGTTTTTATCAGTAGAATATAATCCTTTTATGAAAAGAAAGATAATAGAGTTTTTAGATAACACCTTTGATATATGATTGAATTTTTAGTAGAAGTATATTTCATAAAATAGAAGAAACTTGGCAAAACATTGAACTTCCAATAATCTAATTAAATTTGAAAAATAGAAAAGATTAATAAACTTTTAGACGGAGGAGTTAAAAAAGATATGAAAAAGCAGGATTTAACTAATAAAGTATGGACATCAGGAAATAAGATGAGTGTTAAAATTGAAGTAAATGAATACAAGGAAGGGTTAGGTAAAATTCTAAAGAAGGATAATAGAGCCCTTCTAGGGGGTGTATAATATGGGAAAAAATAAAAAGATACCAAAGATTAGATTTAAGGGATTTAGTGAAGATTGGGAACAGCGTAAGTTGGAAGATGTAGCCAAATATAGAAATGGGAAGGCACAT
>CAZRYA010000208.1:0-3397 GCA_964604235.1 uncultured Tissierellaceae bacterium
ACTCTGTTCCTCTTAATTATATTTATTCGATTCTTAACTTAATGACATTGCCCTTAAGGGTCTATATTTTATTTAGCTGATGACATATTATAGTCTATATGATAACATATAAAAGATTGATTAATTTAGGAGGGAATTTATGGAGAATAAGATAGTAAAAAATCCTATGGGTCATGAAAATATTTTACCGTTATTATTAAAAATGTCATTTCCAGCTATGTTATCTATGCTGATACAGTCTTTATATAATATAACAGATTCATATTTTGTGGCACAAATAAGCGAGAAGGCCCTAAGGGCTACATCAATATCCTATCCTGTGCAAATAATTATTGTAGGATTTGCCGTAGGGACAGGTGTAGGTATAAACTCATTTATATCAAGATCCTTAGGAGAAGAAGATGAAAAAAAAGCCAATCAAGGAGCTATGCACGGGTTGCTTTTAATATTTGTATCCTATGTTTTTTTCTTGGTTTTTAGATTGTTTCTTATGGATAATTTTATAGCTAGATTTACAACTGATCCAGAAGTTATGCTTATGACTAAAGACTATTTGGGTCTTGTGACAGGATTTGCTTTTTTAGCTATAACTCAAATAACTATAGAAAAGTTAATTCAGGGAACGGGAAATATGGTAATACCTATGATAATTCAACTAATGGGGGCTATTACTAATATAATTTTAGACCCTATAATGATATTTGGGCTATTTGGATTTCCAGCAATGGGAATTAGGGGGGCAGCAATTGCCACTTTAATAGGCCAAGGTGCAGGGGCAGCAGTTGGGCTTATATTTTTATTTAGAAAAAAATCTATATTACATATAGATTATAGGATATTTAAATTTTCAAAAAAGATAATAAAAGATATTTATAAAGTGGGTTTTCCAAGTATTCTAATGCAATCTGTTACGGCTTTTGTGACAACAGTCTTAAATTTAATAATAATAAGACACTCAGAGATGGCAGTATCCATTTTAGGAATATACTTTAAATTAGAATCTTTCATATTGATGCCAGTATTTGGATTGGGTCAAGGAGTACTTCCTTTAATAGGTTATAATTATGGAGCTAGGAAGAAGGAAAGAATTAGAGAGACACATAAGTATGGAATTATTTTAGCCACTCTTATAATGATAGTAGGAACTTTCTTATTCCAAGTATTTCCAGAAAAGCTACTATCTATATTTGCTGAAAATCAGGAAATGGTAGATCTAGGGGTCCATACCTTAAGAAGGATTTCTTTAGGTTTTGCCTTTGCGGCTACAGGTATAATAAATTCAGTTTACTTTCAGGGCTTGGGTTTAGGTAAATTTAGTTTGCTTATAACGGCACTTAGACAAATAGTGTTGATAATACCTTTGGCATATTTTTTATCAAATATAGGTTTAGATTATGTTTGGTTTGCATATCCAATAGCGGAAATATTTGCATTTGGAACATCTATAATATTACAGAAGAAAGCAGATAAACAATATGTTGAAATACTATAAAAGATTTAAATCTTTTATAGTATTTTTTTGTTTATGGGATTAGAGGGCTAGATAAATGAATTATTTACAAGTTGTGATATAATAGGCATATAGGTAAAGAGAAAAACTTAGAAAGGAGAAGTAGTGGTAAAAAATAATATATGGAGGTTTTATAAAGTTGAATATTCTCTTAAAAATTAGTATTGTAATAATATTCGGAGTAATAGGTGGAAAAGTTGCCAATAAATTGAATTTGCCCAATGTAACAGGCTATTTAATTGGAGGGTTGTTTTTAGGACCATCATTTTTAAAGATTGTTTCTCCAGCAGAGGTAAATATAGTGTCCTTTGTCAATGAGGTAGCCCTAGCAGCAATAGCTTTCAGTATAGGAGGCGAATTTTTACTAAAAGATATTAAGAGATTAGGTAAAGATATTTTTATAATTACTGTATTTGAAGTATTGGGAGTAGTTTTAATTGTATTTTTAATTATGTATTACATAATGGGACAATCTTTTGTATTTAGTCTTATTATAGCTTCAATGTCAGCGGCTACGGCACCAGCGGGAACTATGATGGTAATAAGACAATATAGGGCTTATGGTCCACTGACTAATACCATACTTCCAGTAGCAGCTTTAGATGATGCACTGGGAATAATGGTTTTTGGTGTATCTCTTTCTATTGCCAAGCTATCAATAACTGGTGGGGATATTTCCATATTAAATATGATAGTAGCTCCTCTAATAGAAATTTTTGGTTCTTTGCTACTGGGAGGAATAATTGGAGTTGTCTTTAGTTATATAGCAGATAGGGCTAAGTGTCCTGAAAGTTTATTATCAATGTCATTGGCAGTTATACTAGGGTCTGCGGGACTAGCTAATTATTTAAACCTATCGCCCTTGTTAACATGTATGATGATTGGTGGAGTTTTGGTAAACTTAGTGAGAAATTCCAAGAGAGTTTTTAAGATAGTAAATGACTTTACACCACCGATTCACTTGCTATTTTTTACTTTTGCAGGAGCGAGTTGAGACCTTAGTATACTTGCTAGTATAGGTCTATTGGGCCTAGTATATGTATTAGCCAGGGCAATAGGAAAGATTTTAGGAGCCACAGCAGGTGCTCTTCTAGTTAAGTCAGATGAGGTAATAGTTAAGTATCTAGGATTGGCCTTACTTCCTCAAGGAGGAATATCAATAGGTTTATCTATGATAGTTAGTAGGGAGCTACCAGATTATAGTTCGGGTATAATAACTGTTATTTTATTTAGCGTTTTAGTTTTTGAAATAATGGGTCCAATATTAGCAAAAGTATCCATAACCAAGGCAGGAGAGGTTAATGGATTAGATAAAATAAATGGATAAATAGGGAGGAATAAAAATGAATGCTTTATTTTTAATTTTAAACAAGACGGAATATCTAGATGATATTTTGGCTGGGTTTGTAGATGTAGGAGTAAAAGGTGCTACGATATTAGATAGTCAGGGAATGGGGAATGCACTTATGAATGGTAAGCATTATGATATGCCTTTCTTTGGTTCCTTAAAAAGTTTGCTAGACCATAATAGACCCTATAATAAAGTGATATTTACTATAATAGAAGAAGAGGAACTGGTAGAAAAAGCTGTTAAGGTAGTTCAAGAAATAGTGGGAGACTTAAGTCAACCAGGTGTGGGGCTAATGTTTACTTTACCAGTAGGAAATATTTATGGGATGACAGACCTTAGTAAAAAATAAAACTTGACAAGGTAACTTTAATGATATACCATACTAAAGTATAAGAAATAAAATAAAGCTGGGATAAGAAAGAGTAAATCTACAAATTATTATAGAGAGCTTTCATTAGGTGGAAGAAAGCATATTTGTATTTTGAAACACATCTTTGAGCTAAACACTGAATTTTAGTAGGCTGTTTCGGAGACCT
>CAZRYA010000209.1:0-3392 GCA_964604235.1 uncultured Tissierellaceae bacterium
TGGAGAAAGTGCTTATATATATTTTACAGAGAGAATTCTAGAAGATGGGATTTACCTATTGGATGAGCCAGAAAATAGCCTGTCACCAGATAAACAAGTAGAATTAATGAAGTTTATAGAAGACTCAGCTAGATTTTATAATTGTCAATTTATAATTTCTACCCATTCTCCTTTTTTATTGTCCTTAAAGGGAGCTAAAATATATGATTTAGATTCTAACCCAGTAGGAGTAAAGAAATGGACAGAACTTGGAAGTATGAAACTATATAATCAATTTTTTATGACTAATCAAAATGAGTTTAAATAGGAGTGATTAAAATTAAAATAGGTATATTAGTAGGTAGCTTAAGAAAAGAGTCTTATAATAGAATGATAGCTAAGTATATAATCAAAAACTATTCAGACCTAGCAGATTTAGAAATAATTGAAATTGATCAATTTCCACTTTTCAATGAAGACTTAGAAGCTAGTCCGCCAGAAGTGATAGATGAAAGCAGAAAACATATAAAAACTTTAGATGGGATAATAGTAATTACACCTGAATACAATTATTCTATTCCAGGACCCTTAAAAAATGCTTTAGACTGGTTCTCAAGGGACAACTATCCTTTGATGGGAAAACCATATTTTATAATGGGTGGGTCTACAGGAACAATGGGTACAGTTAGGGCTCAACTAGTAGTTAGGGAGATTTTGAATTCAGGAGCTTTTAAGATGAAATCTGTTAGTAATAATGAATTTTTAATTGCCAATATTCAAGAAAATATAGATGAAGATGGAAATTTAACCAATACTAGAACCATAAAAAAATTAGACGGTAAAATGAAGGAATTGATAAATTTAATGGGATAAAAAAATAAGCTGATGAATCAGCTTATTTTTTTTATCTTGTATTATTTTTTTTATCTTGTACCGCCACCGGATCCTCCTCCAAATCCTCCGCCACCACCGCCAAAGCTAGTGGAACCACCAGAGCCAGAAGAACCACTGGAATAGTTGCTACTACTATAGGAGCTATAGAAACTTCTTGAATAGATGTGGGCCATGTATAAATGGCTATAGTTTATATTTTGATTGTTTAAGTATTGGGGATAGAAAGCATTTACCCTGTCTTTAAATTCTTCTGTCAAACCAAAAATTGAAGCGTACAGGAGTAAATTGTTGAAATCATTAGGATTTAAACTATCCATTTGTGGCTTATAATCATTTGAGCTTAAATAATTTTTAAACATAAATAGGTTCTCAGAAAGCTCTATTCCACTAGGACTTAATTCTAATACCTTTTTCTTAAAAAACAGATAAGACTTGTCACTAAAGTCTAAATAACCTTGATCAGTAAGTAGGTCCTTAGAATGGGAATCTATTTCTACAATCAAATTGGAAATTTTAGAATTATTTCTAGTAAGCCACTTTTTAAAGTCCTTGTTAGATAAATATCTTCCATTAGGTGAAGCATCTAGTAAATAAGTATATAATTTAAGTTCCAAAGGATTAATAATATCCTCTTTAGATATAAGCTCTAGTAAGGTGTTAGACTTTGTAGGAGTCTTATTTTCTAACTGAACCAGTTTAATGTTTTCATTCAATGACCATTTTAAGAAAAAGTAGTCTATGGTGTTTTCGAAATTTGTTAAGTAATTTCTTGATAATATGTGATATAGGTTTACTGGATCACCTTGGTAGGGAATATTATAATACTCCTTGTCTTTCAGTTGCTTTTTATTTATTTTAAAGTTAGGAGCTAATAAATTTGCAGCCTTAATTCCTATAATAAGAAAGACTCCTCCTAAAAACATAAGTATAGATATTAGTATTTTTACAAACAGAGGAGTTTCCTTGTAGGCTTCTCTATTTTCGTATTGGGAGTTTTCAAATGCCTTATCTTTAATTTCGGCAAAGCTACCATCTATTTTACTATTAGGATTGGCATCAAAGAAATCAGGTTCAAATTTAGCTAAAATATGTCCATAGTTTCTGCTAGTCAAAGGACCATCAGCCTTCCCAACTATTTTACCATCTTCAAGTTCTATACTACCATCAAATCCAAAGGCCCAAAAGGAAACATTATCTAGCTTAAGCTCTCTTTCAGCCTCTATGGAAATAGAAAAATCTTGAGGCGGTTCAGATAGGTTATTGTTTAAAAATCTATAGTGGAGAACCTGACCATCCTCAATATTTTTAATAATATCTTTTACTAGAAAATTAACATTATATGTGTTATTACCATATTGGCCAATGCCCCAGCATACTTCATAGTTATCTCCATCAAAGATTATACCAGCCTTGTCTTTTTTATCTTCAATTGATCCATTAACATCCCAATTTTCAACTGTAAGATATTCATTGGAATTTTTACCTACTTTTAAGTTTGAAATTTCAATACCCTTAGATTTTATGGGAATGTAGTGCTCAGTACCCTTATCGTCATAATAGTCCCATGTCATATTCACATCTCCATAACCATTATTTAATAATTTTACGTCTATCTTTAAGCTATTTAATTCACTAGCAAATGACAGGTTACTAGTAAAGAAAAATATCAACAATGAAGTGATAATAATTTTAAACTTTTTCAAATAAACCACCGCCTTAAAATTTAATTAACTATAGAATAACATAAGAAATATTAAAATTAAAGCAACTATTACAATAATGAAAGAAAGAGTTCTTAGTGTGGTAAAGTAATAATCAATATAGTAATATATATTAGAAAGGAGGGAATATTTTGAATTTATTGAAATTTAACCTAAAAAAGGAGTTGCAAAAAAATACTAACATATTCTTAATAATAGTAATTTTTCTCTACTTTATAAGCGTAATACCTTTGATGAAGTATAATGATAAAATCTACAAAAATGATATCTCAAAAGAAACAATAGAAAAAGAATCAACCTTTCAATTAGAAAGAACCATAAGTAGGCAAGAGATGGAAGAAGATAATGGTCAGACTTCAGAGGCAAAGCTAGATATGTTTAAAAGTATACATAGTAAGTATGTAGTTGAAAAACACTATTATAAGCTCTATGCTAATGGCAAGGATATGACTCCAAAGGATAAAGAAAGTGTCCTAGCAGCATCTAAAAATTTCAGGGCAGAGGTTATTGAAGGCTATGAATTAGGCTATATAGATGATGATTGGCTTAGTAGGAGAAATTTAAATTTAGACCAATTAAAAACAGAATATGCCTATTTTACTGAGATTCAAAAATCAGGTGTGGATTATGAAATAAATCCATATACTATAAACTTAAAAAATTATTTTACCTTTATTTTTGAACCTATGAATATTTTTATAATAATGGTTTTGGTTTTAATTTTATCTGTTGATACCTATCTAGATGACTTTGAAGATGGCACTTCTATTTCTGTTTCAATGCCTTATTTGAGCGGCC
>CAZRYA010000210.1:0-3391 GCA_964604235.1 uncultured Tissierellaceae bacterium
TGGAAGGATTTGCCATGGAAATGTTTAAAGCGGGAACTTCTTTAGAGGGGAGAACCCCAAAAGAACTTTTAGGACAGGATTTTAAGGAGTTTACAATAAATGATAGAAAGCTAGGAATAGCTCAGGTTTACACTATGGATCCAGGAAGTTTAGAGGCTATGAAAGAAGACCTATTAATAAAGATGGAAGATATAAAAAACCAAAGAAACTACTCTCAATTTATTTTAATGCTGACAGATATTTTCAAGGAAGCATCTGAAATGATAGTGGTTGGAGATAATAAAGAGCTAGTAGCAAGTGCTTTTGGTAAGGAACTTGTGAAGAATTCTTTCTATGCTCCAGGAGTACTTTCAAGGAAGAAGCAAGTAGTTCCTCCTATAACCAACACACTATCAGAAATGTCTAGTATTTAAGGGGGAAAGAATATGAACTTAGATAGGTTAAATAAAGATATGGACTTTATAGTTGAGTTGGATAAGATGAAGTCTATATATAGGCAGACAAGCCTAATAGGAAAAGATATTAGGGAAGATGATGCACAACATTCTTGGCATATAACTGTAATGGCCAGTCTTTTAAATGAATATGCTAATGAAGACATTGATGTATTAAAAGTAATGAAGATGCTCCTTGTCCATGACCTGGTTGAAATATATGCAGGAGATACTTTTTGCTACGATGCTGTGGGCAATCTTGATAAGCTAGAAAGAGAGACTAAGGCAGCAGAGAAGATTTTTGGAATGTTGGAAGAAGATAAGGCCAAGGACTTAAAAGCCCTATGGGAAGAGTTTGAAACTATGGAAACAGATGAGGCAATTTTTGCAGCAGCTATGGACAGGCTCCAACCTATGTTAAACAACTACAATAACCAGGGTGGAACTTGGAAAAAATATGGGGTAAGACAAGGGCAAATACTAAAAAGAGCAGAGCCAATAAAGAAAGCATCAGATGAATTATGGACTTTTACAAAAGATCTTATTGACTCAGCTATAGACAAGGGATATGTAGTTAAGGAGTGATATTGTGGCAAATGTAAAGACTAATCCTATGAGGATATTAGATAAAGAGAAAATCGGCTATGAGGCAATTAGCTATGATAAGTCTAAGGGGATAGATGGTATATCTGTTGCAAATTCTATAAAAAAACCAGTAGAAGAAGTGTATAAAACTTTAGTTACAGTTGGACATAGTAAGGAGAATTATGTATTTGTAGTTCCAGTAAATAAAGAATTGGACTTGAAGAAGGCTGCTAAGTCTGTTTCAGAAAAATCAATTGAAATGATAAATCAAAAAGATTTGACTAAGATTACTGGTTATATGAAAGGTGGATGTTCTCCTATAGGTATGAAAAAGCAATTTAGGACGGTAGTAGATATTTCTGCTAAAACTAGGGATACTATAATTGTAAGTGCTGGAAAAATAGGATATCAAATAGAGCTTAAAGCTGAAGATTTGGCTAGGGTAATAGATATAGATATGGCTAATGTAGTAGTCGAATAGTTCTTATTGGAGGTAATAGTTTGGATTTTAAAAAATTTAGAGATTTAAATTTAATTCGTATAAATGATACTGAAACCATAGTTATTTCCTGCGATTCAGCTGGGGGCATTGGGCTTAAGCAAGGGGATTTAGTAAAAGTATCTCCTGAAATAACAGGCTACTATACAGTATCTGTATGTTTAATGGAATTGCTTTCTTTTGGGGCGAGGCCAATAAGTATAGTGAATACCTTAGCTTCGGAAATGGATAGGACAGGTTTAGATGTAATTTCAGGTATAAAAAGAGCCATCAAACCCCTGGGTTTAAGTGATGAAATTATAACTGGAACTACTGAAGAAAATATAGAGACGATTATGACAGGCATAGGTATAACAGCTGTAGGAATTATAAATAATAAAGAGATAAGCTTCAAAAAATCAAAGGTTGGAAATGGGATTTTTGTCCTAGGCCTACCCTTGGTTGGAGATGAAGTTGTTAGAGATAATGAAAATTCAACTATGAACTTAAGTAGGTTGAATAAACTTTTAAAACTTGATTTTATTGATGAAGTTTTACCAGTAGGATCTAAAGGGATAGGTTATGAAGTGAAGGAAATGGCTAAGACAAATGGCCTTAATTATAAGCTAATAGAAAACAATTTAGACCTACTAAAGACAGCAGGTCCTTCTACTTGTGTTATAATATCTATGGTGGAAGATAATTTTGCAAGTTTAAATGAACTAATGGATATACCTTTAGAACAGGTAGGATATTTTATGGGGGAGGAAAATAGTTGAAGATTTATATAGTTAGACATGGGCAAACCATATGGAATAAAGAGAAAAAAATGCAAGGATGGAAGGATTCTCCACTTACAGAAGAAGGAATAGAGGGGGCTAAAAAACTAGGTTTAAGATTGGAAAACGTAGACTTTGATGGAGTTTATTCTAGTCCTTTAAAAAGAACACAAGACACAACTAGATATGTACTTGGTGATAAGACAAATGAAGTTGTCTATTTAGATGACTTAAAAGAGATAAATCTAGGGCTTTGGGAGGGAGAGCACTTCAAAAAAGTAGAGGAAGATTATAAAGAAGAGATGAATAAACTCTTCTATAATCCTGATGAATATGAAACAGTTGGTGGAGAAAACTATAGTGATGTATATGAGAGGGCAGAAAATGCTTTTCAAACTATCTTAGATGGCAACCACGAAAATGTATTACTGGTAAGTCATGGAATATGGATAAATGTATTTTTGTCTAAACTGAAAAACTGTGGAATATTGGACTTGTGGGAAGATGCCGTTGTGGTTCCAAATACATCACTAACCTTGATTGAAGTTAAGGACAATTCTAGGATAGACTACATTTTAGAAGGCGATATATCACACTTATAGGAGGGATTTTGTGGAAAGAGATAATTCAAAAAACAATACAAGACTTTTGGTTTATGGAGCTATATTGGTAGCAATGTCCTTTGTAGGGTCTTTAATAAAAATACCAGGAACTACCATAGCACTAGATTCAATGCCAGGTTTTTTAGCAAGTTTATATTTGGGACCCCTGGTAGGAGGATTAGTTGCAACATTGGGACATTTTTTAACATCTTTAATAAGTGGTTTTCCTTTAACCTTGCCAATACATTTAATTGTAATGTTAGAGATGGGTATTAGTGCATACTTTTTTGGGCTAATTACTAAAAAGCTAAACCCACTAGCAGGTATAGTTACAGCTATTATATTAAATGGGGTACTAGCACCCCTAGTATTAGTACCAGTTACAAGTTTATTAGAAATGGCCCCAAGTGGGATGGCATTTTTTAAAGTGATGGTTGGACCGCTGACAGTAGTTGGAGGGGTAAATATTATATTTGCCTATATAATCAATAAGTTTTTACCAAAAAACAACAT
>CAZRYA010000211.1:0-3373 GCA_964604235.1 uncultured Tissierellaceae bacterium
GGAGTTGACTACCATAATATTTTAAAAGATCGCATGGAAAAATTAATTGAAGCCTATTTGAAAATTAATACAAGTGCTGATATTGAGCTTCAACAATCTGACTCTTCATCAGGGATGAAGGCAGCCATAGACTCAACTGCTGATATTGGAATGGCATCTCGTGAACTTAAAGAAAGTGAAACTGCTGAGCTTCAACACGAAGCCATAGCTCTTGATGGAATTGCAGTAATAGTTAATAAGGAAAATAAAGTAGAAGATATTTCTATGGACAATATAAGGTCTATATTTATAGGAGAAAAAACTACTTGGAATGAATTAGAATAAGAGGGATAATATGAAAAAAAATAAATTTCTTGAAAAATTTATGCAGGGAGTCTTTTTACTCTCTGCTTCCATATCTATAATTAGTGTAGTATTCATATCATACTTCCTTTTTTCCAGTGGCCTACCAGCCATTGGAAAAATAGGAATTTCTAACTTTTTAGCAGGGACCAAATGGGCCCCTACAAATGTACCCCCATCATTTGGGATTTTTCCAATGATTGTGGGTAGTTTATATATTACTTTTATTGCCATATTAATTGGTGTTCCTATAGGAGTACTCACAGCTATCTTCTTAGCCAAATATACTCCTGATAAGCTATATAGATTTTTAAAACCTATGGTTAATCTAATGGCTGGAATCCCATCAATAGTATATGGTTTTTTTGGTTTAGTAGTTCTGGTTCCTATGATTAGAGATAATCTTGGCGGAAATGGTAACAGTATACTTACAGCGGGGATCCTACTTGGCATAATGATCCTACCTACTATTATAAACCTATCTGAAGCTGCCATTAGGGCTGTACCTAGTTCCTATTACGAAGGAGCCATTGGACTAGGAGCTAGTAAGGTTGAAGCTATATTCAATGTGGTCCTAAAAGGGGCAAAATCAGGAATAACTTCTGCCATAGTCCTTGGTATAGGTAGGGCTATTGGAGAAACCATGGCAGTTGTAATGGTAGCAGGTAACCAACCAAGACTTCCTAAAGGCATTTTAAAAGGAGTAAGAACTCTTACTTCTAATATAGTCATTGAAATGGGCTATGCTGCCGACCTTCACAGGGAGGCCCTTATTGCAACTGGAGTGATCCTATTTATATTTATACTTCTAATAAATGGAGTGTTTTTATTGATTAAGAGAAAGGAGAAAATATAGATGAAAGTAAAAAATAAAATTCTAACTTTTCTAGTATATCTAGGAGCCTTCATCACCTTTGGAACCCTGATATCCATTGTTGCTTATGTTTTAATTAAGGGAATTCCCCACTTAAAACCATCCTTATTTGCCTTTGAATACACTAGCGAAAATGTATCTCTATTTCCTCCTATAATAAATACATTTTTGATTACCATCCTATCCCTACTAATAGCTGGTCCTATTGGCATATTTACAGGTTTCTACCTAGTAGAATATGCTCCACTTAAAAGCAAATGGGTTTCCCTTATCAGGATAACTACAGAAACCCTAGCAGGTATACCATCTATAGTATATGGACTTTTTGGGCTTCTATTTTTTGTTACCAAGCTTAAGTTTGGCTTCTCTTTAATTGGAGGAAGCCTAACCCTTTCAATTATGATACTACCACTTATAATAAGGTCTACTGAAGAGGCCTTAATAGCCGTGGATAATAGCTTTAGAGAGGCTAGTTATGGCCTTGGAGCTGGTAAACTCAGGACTATATTTAGAGTAATCCTCCCTATGGCTACACCTGGAATACTCTCAGGAATAATCCTGTCTATTGGTAGAATCGTAGGAGAGACAGCAGCTCTTATTTATACTGCTGGAACTGTTGCTAGGATACCCGAGAATTTATTTTCTTCCACCAGGACCCTTTCAGTCCATATGTACTCACTTTCCAGCGAAGGTCTCTATACCAATGAAGCCTATGCAACAGCTGTTGTCCTACTTGTAGTTGTACTAATAATAAATGGATTATCCTCACGTCTTAGCAATAAATTATTAAAGGAGAAGAGAAAATGAGCAAAATGAGTATTAAAAACTTAAACTTGTATTATGATAATTTTAAAGCCTTAAAAGATATTAATCTTGATATATATGAAAATGAAATAACTGCCTTTATTGGTCCATCTGGTTGTGGAAAGTCTAGTCTATTAAAATCTTTAAATAGGATGAATGATTTAGTTCCATCTTGTAAGATTGAGGGTACAATACTATTAGACGATAAAGATATTATGAAAGAAGATGTGAATATCCTTAGGAAAAATGTAGGTATGGTATTTCAAAAGCCCAACCCTTTTCCTATGAGCATATATGACAATATAGCTTTTGGACCTAGGACCCACGGAATAAAGAAAAAAGATGAGCTTGACCACATAGTAGAAAACTCCCTAAAAAATGCTGCCATATGGGATGAGGTAAAGGGAGATTTAAAAAAATCTGCCCTTATGTTATCTGGTGGCCAACAGCAAAGGATATGTATGGCTAGAACACTTGCTGTTAACCCTGAAGTCCTTCTACTAGATGAACCTACTTCTGCACTAGACCCAATATCTACTGCTAAAATAGAGGACTTAATACAGGACTTAAAAAAAGACTACACTATAGTTATAGTTACTCATAATATGCAACAAGCAACTCGTGTGTCTGATAGGACTGCTTTTTTCCTACTTGGAGACCTAGTTGAAGTAGACGCTACAGACAAGTTATTCTCTATCCCTAGGGACAAGAGAACAGAAGATTATATTACTGGAAGATTTGGATAGGAGGGATTTTTATGAATATGAGAAGAAGGTTCGACCAAGAATTAGATTATTTAAATGACGATTTAATAAAAATGGGAAATATGATAGAAGAAGCTATTGAAAAAGCTGTAAAAGCCTTAGTGGAAAAAGATGAAGACCTGGCTCGTGAAGTTATCATGGGAGATAATGATATTGATGAAATGGAAAAGGAAATAGAAAGAAGATGCTTAAAGCTCCTTCTTCAACAACATCCTGTTGCCAGTGACCTAAGGCTTATTTCATCTGCTTTAAAGATGATTACGGATATGGAAAGAATCGGAGACCAGGCAGCAGATATATCTGAGATAACCCTTAACCTAATTAAAGAAAACTATATTAAAAAAATTACCCACATACCTGAAATGGGAAAATGTACAACTAAGATGGTTAAAAACAGTATTGAGGCCTTTACCACTGGGGATTTGGCTTTGGCTGATGATGTCATTGCTGATGATGACAATGTAGATGAACTTTTTAATATTGTAAAACACGAATTAATTGACCTTATCCATAAGAATCCTAATAATGGAGAACAAGCTGTAGATTTCATAATGATTGCCAAGTACTTTGAAAGAATTGGAGACCATGC
>CAZRYA010000212.1:0-3355 GCA_964604235.1 uncultured Tissierellaceae bacterium
CTATTCTTAACCTTAGTTATATCCATCTCATTTAACATTATCTTTCCTTCAGTTGGATCTTCTTCTTTTAATATTAATTTCATCAAGGTTGATTTTCCTGCACCACTTGGCCCTACCAAGAAGACAAAATCCCCTTTTTTTATATTTAACCTTATGTTAGAAAGAGCTACTACTCCATTGTTATATTCTTTCTTAACATTTATAAACTTAATCAAATTATCCACCTCTATTCTAGGTCTACTTGTTTCTTATCTGCTTTCATTATGCTTACTTTTATATTATAATATATATTGAGATATAAATAAACCTATTGAGGTGATTAATATGAATAAAAAGGAAATAAGAACTAATATCCTTAATGAAAAAGAAAAACTTTCAAAAGAAGATATCCACCACTTCAACAGTCAAATATACCATTCACTAATAAAAAATCCCCTATACCTAAAATCTAAAAACATAATGATCTACCTAAGTTTTTCTAAAGAAGTAGATACCCATAATTTAATAAAGTATAGCCTAAGTATAGGAAAAAATATTTTAGTCCCTATTACCTATCCAAAGGAAAATATTATAAGACCCAGCATCTTAAAGGATTTTTCCCACTTAGAAATTGGTCACTATAATATCTTAGCCCCTAAGGAAGAGTTTATTGAATTTTTCCCAGCTAATGAAATAGACCTAGTTATAGTCCCAGGAGTTGCTTTTAATTTAGATGGCTACAGGATTGGCTATGGTGGTGGCTACTATGATAGGTTCCTATCTAGTATTCCAAATGTAGAGACTATTGCCCTTTTATATTCTATGCAATTAGTGGACTTTATTCCAATAAACCAGTATGATATACCTGTAAGGCTGTTAATTACAGAAGATAATACTTATTTTACAAGAAAATAATAATATATAACTATTAATTTTTCAGATTAATGGTATAATGTATAAGGTATTTTAATTTTGTTTTAGGAGGAGTTACAATGGTAAGAACCGTAGGTACTACATCTAGAGGTATTAGAACCCCAATAATAAAAGAGGGGGATGACCTGGCGAGTATCGTAGTTGATTCCCTATTAGCTTCTGCAGAAGCTGAAGATTTTCAAATAGGTCATAGGGATATATTAGGTATTACTGAGTCCTTACTAGCAAGAGCTCAAGGAAATTATGCTAGTTCAGATGCTATTGCTGAAGACATTATCTCAAAGTTTCCAGGAGATATTGGTCTTATTTTTCCAATTCTAAGTAGAAATAGATTTGCAACTATATTAAAAGGAATAATGAAAAGTAATAGAAAAGTTTATCTTTTATTAAGCTATCCTTCTGATGAAGTTGGTAATCAACTGATGGATATAGACATGATGGATGAGTTGAAAATCAACCCATATACAGATGTCTTAACTGAGAAGGAATATAGAAGACTGTTCGGAGAAAAAGTTAGTCATCCATTTACTGGTATGGACTATGTAAATATTTATAAAGAAATAGGTGGAGATAACTTAGAGATAATATTCTCTAATAATCCAAGAACTATCTTAGACTATACTAAAGATGTTCTTGTTGCCAATGTTCATGACAGGGTTAGAAATAAGAGGATCTTAAAAGAAGCTGGTGCCAATATCATCTATGGACTTGATGATATCTTAAACCATCCTATTAAAGACTCTGGATACAACCCAGAATATGGCTTATTAGGCTCTAATCTTGCAAAAGAAAATGAACTTAAACTATTCCCTAGGGACTCTCAAGAATTTGTAGAAAAAGTCCAAAAGATTATCCTAGATAGAACAGGAAAAAACATGGAAGTCTTAATATATGGCGATGGTGCCTTTAAAGACCCAATAGGCAAAATTTGGGAACTAGCTGATCCAGTTGTTTCACCTGGATACACAAGTGGACTTGAAGGTACGCCAAATGAGCTTAAACTTAAATATATAGTTGATACAGAACTTACAGATTTAAGTAAAGAGGACATGGCTGATGCCGTTATTAATAAAATCAACGAAAAGGATACTCATCTCACTGAAAAAACTGGAGACGAAAAAGAGTCACTAGGTACTACACCTAGAAGGATTACTGACTTAATTGGTAGTCTTTGTGACCTAACAAGTGGTAGTGGTGATAAGGGTACACCAATAGTATTTATTCAGGGTTATTTTGATAACTATGCAAGTAAGTAAATAAAAAAATAGAACTTAAGCCTTGCTTAAGTTCTATTTTTTTACCTTAAATCCCTCTCCAATTACCTCATACATTTCCGTAACCATTACAAAGGCAATGGGATCTATCTCTTCAACTATTTCTTTTACCCTTGTAAATTGGGCCCTATTGACAACGCACAGAAGAACCTCTTTATCTTCTCCAGAATACATACCCTTTCCCCTAAGAGATGTTACCCCTCTTTCCAACTCTTCCATTAATATATTACTTATTTCTTCAGGCTTGTCTGTTATTATATAAAAGGCCTTTAAATATCCCATACCTTCTAGCATCAAGTCCACAACTTTCACTGATGCAAACAAGGCAATTATTGAATAAAGTGAAACCTCTATATTTTTTTCAACTACTCCTGCAAATATAACTACAAAAGTATCTATTGCCATCATAAAGGTTGAAAAACTCAGTGTAGGAAACCTCCTATTTAAGATTGCTCCTATTAAGTCAGTCCCTCCTGTTGTTCCTCCAAACTTAAATACAAAACCTAGTCCCAGCCCTGTAATTACTCCCCCAAAAAGAGCTGACAATAGTAGGTCATGAGTTGCAAACCTATATGGAATATACTTTAGGGCAAGGGTTAAGACTATCATGGAATAAAGTGTCTTTATACCTGTTTCCCTTCCTAAAGTCTTAGCTCCAAATATGAACAAGGGTATATTTATGGCTAGGTTTGTCAAATATACAGGTATTCCTGTTATCTTTTCTATTACTACTGCAAAACCTGTAATTCCTCCAGGTGCTATAGTATTAGGCGATAAAAAATAGTTAAGGGCCAAGGCCATTAAAACCGACCCTAGACCTATCATTATGTAGGAAATTAATACATTATACCATTTATTTGACTTAACCATATAATCCCTCCTATTTTACTGCATCTCTTCTAAAAATTACCTCTAACAAAAATTTTGGTATTATTAGCTGCCTTTTTATTCTAGATGGTTCTTTTATCAACCTATACAACCATTCCATTCCTATCTTTTGCCATATCTCTGGTGCCCTGGTCATATTTCCAGCTAAAATGTCCATAACTCCACCATTACCTATTGCAATTTTCCCATAAATCTTATCCCTATTAATATCTATCCACTTTTCCTGTTTTGGAAAACCTAAACCTACAAATATTATATCCGGCTTTGAATTATTAATATCT
>CAZRYA010000213.1:0-723 GCA_964604235.1 uncultured Tissierellaceae bacterium
CTTTAGCTGGTGTTGCTTCAAAAGCAAATCTTTTAGATGAAGATGGTAAACTACCAAGAGTAGGAAAAGCACTTCTTGCAGACGCTGTTGGTACAGTTGCAGGTGCTTGTTTAGGTACGTCAACAGTAACAACATTTGTTGAGTCAGCTGCAGGAGTTGCAGAAGGTGGAAGAACAGGACTTACGGCACTGTCAACTGCAGTAATGTTTGCCCTTGCCTTATTCTTTGCTCCTATATTTACCATAATTCCTTCAGCAGCAACGGCACCAGCATTAGTTATAGTTGGATTATTTATGATGAGTCCTATTAAAAATATAAACTTTGATGATTATACAGAAGCTATTCCAGCATTTTTAACTATAATAATGATGCCTTTTGCTTATAGTATTGCAGAAGGAATCGTATTTGGTATGATATCATATACAGTGCTAAAGGCTATCACAGGAAAAACCAAGGAAGTATCAGTTACAATGTGGATTTTAGCAGTTGTATTTATTGCAAGAATAATTTTTATGTAAAAAGCAGGTTTTCCTGCTTTTTTTTATTTCAAAAATACGAAAAGACTGTTATACTACTATATGAAATAAGAATAACTCTTGCTTCCAAATATATAGTAATTATATAAAATTTGGACAAATGTAGGTACGAATCAGTTGAGGTTAAAACTTTATCTGTTGCAAGTTTTCTTTATTGGGTATTAGTAGTATATCAATTAAATAAAGG
>CAZRYA010000213.1:733-3074 GCA_964604235.1 uncultured Tissierellaceae bacterium
TTTTTTTTATTTCAAAAATAGGAAAAGACTGTTATACTACTATATGAAATGAGAATAAGATTTGACGCCAAAATATATAAACTTCGGACAAATGTATATATGAATGAGTTGGGGTTAGAGCCCCATCTGTTGCAAGTTTTCTTTATTGGGTATTAGTAGTATATCAATTAAATAAAGGAGTGGATAAATTGAAGACAGATGTTCAAATAGCTCAAAGTGCAACTATGGAGCCAATTTCTTTAGTAGCAACAAAATTAGGAATAAACGAGGATAATTTGGAGCACTATGGAAGGTATAAGGCAAAGGTTTCTTTAGATTTATTTGATGAACTAAAGGATAAGGAAGATGGAAAACTAATCCTTGTAACCGCAATTAGTCCAACACCAGCAGGTGAAGGAAAAACTACTACAAACATTGGCTTATCCATGGGCCTAAATAAGATTGGTAAGAATGCAATTACTGCTATAAGAGAGCCATCTTTAGGACCAAGCTTTGGTATCAAAGGGGGAGCTGCTGGTGGAGGATATGCACAAGTGGTCCCTATGGAAGATATTAATCTTCACTTCACTGGGGATTTTCATGCTATAACAACTGCTCATAATTTAATCTCTGCCTTATTAGATAATCATATTCAACAAGGCAATGACTTAGGAATTGACCCTAGAAGGATAGTTTGGAAAAGGGTACTTGATATGAATGATAGGGCTTTAAGGAATGTTGTCGTAGGATTGGGTGGTAGAGCTAACGGCGTACCTCGTGAAGATGGTTTTGATATTACAGTAGCATCAGAAATCATGGCCATATTTTGTCTAGCAAGTGGTTTAGAAGATTTAAAAACTAGAGTGGGAGAAATCATAATAGCCTATAAATATGATGGAAGTCCAGTTTATGTAAAAGATATTAAGGCTCAAGGAGCAGTGGCACTAGTAATGAAGGATGCTATGGCGCCTAATTTAGTGCAAACCCTAGAAAATACTCCTGCATTTATACATGGGGGACCATTTGCCAATATTGCCCATGGTTGTAATTCCATTATAGCTACTAAGATGTCGTTAAAACTAGCTGATTATACAATTACTGAAGCAGGTTTTGGGGCGGATTTAGGTGCAGAAAAATTCTTCGATATAAAGGCTAGATTTGGTAATTTAAAGCCTGATGCAGCTGTTATAGTAGCTACAGTTAGAGCTCTGAAACATCATGGGGGATCTCCAAAAGATCAATTAGGTACAGAAAATATAGAGTATCTAAAAAAAGGATTTGAAAACTTAGAAAAACATATAGAGAATATTAATAAATTTGGTGTACCAGCAGTAGTTGCCATAAATAAGTTCCCCACAGATACGGATAAGGAATTGGATTTCTTAATAGATAGGTGTAGAGAACTAGGGGCAGAGGCAGTGCTTTCTGAAGTTTGGGCAAAGGGTGGAGATGGGGCTATAGAACTAGCTAGAAAAGTAGTTGAAGTAGTTGAAACCAAGAAATCTGACTTTAAACCTATCTATGATGTAGATGAAAGCATTAAGGCAAAGATAGAAAAGATTGCTGTGGAGATTTATGGGGCAGATGGAGTGAACTTTACAAAGAGCTGTGAAAAACAAATAGAAAACATTGAGAAATTAGGATTAGACAAGATGCCTATTTGCATGGCTAAAACCCAATACTCCCTATCTGATGACCCAAGCTTACTTGCAAGACCAAGAGGCTTTAGAATTACAGTAAGGGATATCAAAATATCCAACGGAGCTGGATTCTTAGTGGCTCTTACAGGAGATATAATGACTATGCCAGGTTTACCAAAAATACCTGCAGCAAATAATATTGATATATTACCAAGTGGAGAAATTATAGGATTATTTTAGGAAAACGCTTGAGGATATTTTATTAACAATGTATAATTAAGTGGGAGGTGTAAACATGTCTTATAATCCAAGGATAAAAAGTAAGCAAGCAGATGATTTATTTGAAGCTATTTTAAAATTAGAAAACATAGAAGAGTGTTATAGGTTTTTTGAAGATATATGCACTATTAAGGAAATAGAATCAATTGCTCAGAGATTAGAAGTAGCAAAACTACTTAAAGTTAATAAGACTTATAACGAAATCGAAGATGCGACAGGTGCTAGCACAGCTACAATTAGTAGAATTAATCGTGCTCTAAACTATGGTTCAGATGGATACAATATAGTTTTAGAAAGATTAGGTTTAATTGACGAAGAAAAAGAAGAAACAAAATAGAAAAGGATTCCCTACGGGGAATCCTTTTCTATTTTAGCTTATTAAAATTTATCTATTTTAGCTTATTAAAATTTATCTATTTTAGCTTATTAAAATTTATCTATTT
>CAZRYA010000213.1:3174-3323 GCA_964604235.1 uncultured Tissierellaceae bacterium
TAGCTTATTAAAATTTATATATTGACAAGCCTTAATTAATTTCTTATAATAGTATAATCCAAGACAATTAAACATATTATGTAACTAACCACAAATAGTGGCTATTTTTTTACCTGATTAGTTTAATTAATTAAAGCGATAACACATTA
>CAZRYA010000214.1:0-3314 GCA_964604235.1 uncultured Tissierellaceae bacterium
GAAGAATTAGTAGTTTTTGAAGAAGAAGCAGTAAGATATTATTCTAATATTGTAGCTTCATTTTCTATGCCTACTATGAAGGCAATAGAAAAAACTTTAGCAGCAGATATTGAAATAATAGCTCCAGGACATGGTATTGTATGGAGAAAGGATATAAGTAGAATAATAAATGATTACAAAAGGTATGCTAGTTACCAAAAGGGTATTGCAAAAGAAGAAATTACCCTTATTTGGAGTTCTATGTATGGAATGACAGAAAAAGCTGTTGATAAAGTTATAGAAGTCCTAAAAGATGAGGGAATTAAATATAATGTTCATAGGGTTCCAGAAACAAATGTAGGCCAAGTATTGGCATCTTGTTGGAATTCGACAGGTGTAATAGTGGGTATGCCAACTTATGAATATAAAATGTTTCCACCAATGGCTGCTGTTTTAGATGAATTAGGGAGTTGTTGGAAGAAAGGCCTTTAGGTTTGGATCTTATGGGTGGTCTGGAGGAGCTCAAAAAGAGTTAGATGAAATTACAGAGAGAAATAGGATGAATTGGGACTTCATAGACCCAGTAGAATTTAAAGGGATTCCTAGACAAGATGACTATAAGGCCCTTGAAGACCAGGTAAGGCAATTAGTGAAAATAGTAAGAGAGACAGTAAATAATTAATATAGATAGAATACCATATGTATGGTATTCTATTTTTATCTGAGGTGGTAATATGCTTTATAAAGAAGAAAAATTAAAGGCCCTTCCAAGTAAGCCTGGAGTTTATATAATGAAGGACAAAAATGAGGAGATTATATATATAGGCAAGGCCATATCTTTAAAAAATAGGGTTAGGCAATACTTCCAGTCTCCTAAGAATAAACCTCCAAAAGTTCAAGCTATGATATCCAATATAAACGACTTTGAATATATTATAGTAGACAACGAAGTAGAAGCCTTAATATTGGAAGCTAACCTAATAAAGAAACATAAGCCTAAGTACAATATACTCCTTAGGGATGACAAACAATACCCTTATATAAAGGTAACTATAGGAGAAAAATATCCAAGGGTAATTAAGACTAGGCTGATTTCAAAAGATGGGTCCAGGTATTTTGGCCCATATCCAAGCGTTACTTCTGTAAATGACAGTATAGAAATAATCAAGGACATGTATATGATTAGGACTTGTAATAGGAATTTAGAAAAAGATCAAGGAAAGAAAAGACCTTGTTTAAATTACTATATAAAAAAATGCTTGGGACCTTGTATAAACGATGATTTTAAAGAGGAATATGATGAAACTATAAAAGAGATAATTTTATTTTTGGAAGGTAAGAAAGAGGTATTAGTCGGAGAAATAGATAGAAAGATGAAAGTTGCAGCAGGGAACTTAGAATTTGAAGAAGCTGCTAAGTACAGAGACCAGATTCAGTCTATCCTAACCTTGCAAGAAAAACAGAAGACAGAAGCTGCTGGAACTGGAATAGATCAAGATATTATAGGTCTAGCTATGGGAGTTGAAGAATCTGCCATACAAGTATTTTTCATAAGAGATGGAAAGATAATTGGAAGGGAAAACTATATACTGGATAATACTTTTGAAGAAGATAGGAAGAAGGTTCTATCGTCTTTTATAAAACAATTCTATGTAGGGGCTGCCTATATACCAAAAGAGATAATAATAGAAGAAGAATTGGAAGACTTGGTTACATTGGAGCAATGGTTAAGAGAGTTAAGAGGGGGAAAAGTCCTTCTCACACTTCCTAAAAGAGGAGAAAAATTAAAAACCTTAAATATGGTTAAGAAAAATGCTATAGATATGTTAGATAAGCATGGGGATAGGTTTGTCCAAAAATACAGGGAAAATCAGAAAACCTTAGAGTCCATAAAAGACATGCTAAACTTAGATATGGATATTAATAGGATAGAGGCTTTTGATATATCCAATATAAGTGGTACTAACTCTGTAGGATCCATGGTGGTTTTTGAAAAGGGAGACCCTAAAAAATCGGATTATAGAAGATTTAAGATAAATACGGTTGTTGGGCCAGATGACTATAAGAGCATGGAAGAAATATTGACTAGAAGATTTTTAAGAGGTTTGGAAGATAGGAAAATAATGGAAAAAAACAAACTCAATTATGAAGGTTTTTCTAATTTTCCAGATTTAATCATGATGGACGGGGGAAAGGGCCAGGTAAATGTAGCTAAAGAGGTCTTAGATAAGTTAGACCTAGGAATTCCAGTATGTGGTCTTGTAAAGGATGATTTTCATACTACCCGTGGTATTATATACGAGAATATAGAATACCCCTTAAAAGAAGACTCTAAAGAATACAGGATGGTTTATAGGATCCAAGAAGAGGCTCATAGGTTTGCCATTTCTTACCATAGGTCCCTTAGGTCAAAGGATATGTTTAGGTCTGAGCTAGATGACATAGATGGAATAGGAGATAAGAGGAAGAAGGCCTTACTTTCCCATTTCAAAAGTATTGAAAAAATAAAAAATGCCAGCCTGGAAGACCTTCTAGAATGTCCAGGAATGAACAGGCCATCTTCTATTTCATTGTATGAACACTTTAATGGAAAAAGAAAGGAAGAAAAGTGAAAAGTAGAATTAAAATTTAAAAACAAGGCCTATATAACGATATACTTCTATAAAGTATATCGTTTTTATAATAATATACAACATATTTACCGGGTATAAAACCAAATAGTCTGAACATTGTTTTTTTTGAAAATATTAACCTAGTAAGGTTGACTTTAAGGGAAATATTCCCTATACTTAAACTAATAGTAGATAAAAAACTTCACAAACAATTATTGTTTTTAAGGGTTGTACATACTATTATAATGGTTAGTTTTTTATAAAAAAAGGGAGGTATCTCAATGGCAAAAGTTATGAAAACAATGGATGGAAATACGGCTGCATCCCACGTAGCATATGCGTTTACAGATGTTGCAGCAATATATCCGATCACACCATCATCAACAATGGCAGAGTTAGTAGATGAGTGGTCAGCAAATGAAAGAAAAAACCTATTCGGACAAGAGGTTTTAGTTAAGGAGATGCAATCAGAGGCAGGAGCAGCAGGAGCTGTTCATGGATCCTTATCAGCAGGAGCGTTAACTACTACATTTACAGCATCTCAAGGTCTTTTACTTATGGTGCCAAATATGTATAAAATGGCTGGAGAATTATTACCAGCAGTATTCCATGTTTCTGCAAGAGCATTGGCAGGACATGCATTAAGTATATTTGGAGATCACCAAGACGTTATGGCAACAAGACAAACAGGTTTTGCTTTACTTGCATCAAGTAGTGTTCAAG
>CAZRYA010000215.1:0-3304 GCA_964604235.1 uncultured Tissierellaceae bacterium
GATTTAGGAGGCTATGAGCTATCTAGAGAATTACTTTTATCAATTTTAGTATTTGATAAGTTAGAATATGGCTTAGCCAATATAAAAGATGTGGCAAGGGAAGTCGATGGAAAAATAGAAGATAAGGATTCTATTATAGAGTACATAGGCAATTTAGGAATAGAGTCTTCTCTTAAGTGGGATTTAATATTCATAGCACAAAATGCAGAAGAAGTTGTAAAGAGGTATACAGACCTTTTAAGGTCCCTACAAGGCTATTATGAAAGTTACTATGAAAGCATAGAGGAAGAAGTAGTTGAACTGGGAAGTAAGCTTGACCAGGCTTTAAATGAAAGATGGGAAAGTTACTTTAATGACATAGGTAACCAAGATATAAAGAAACAAATAGAAGCTGAAGAAGAGTTTAGGTTTATGATTTCAACTATAAATAAAGCTGACACCTATTGGCACACATCATCTCTCTTAAGACATATGGCAATAGGTATAGGTGTAGTACGTGCTGAAGGCTTATAATATTATAAGCCTTTTTTTATATTGACTAAGCTTGGCTAGGCTTAAAGGGTTAAGTAAACTTACTAGGGCTTTTATAGACAATAATATTTGAATCTTCAAGTAGGGTTAAAATTATTATTTTACTGGCTTTGCTTAGGGAACTTTATTTATAAGCTTTTTAGCTTTTTGCTACTAGTAATTTTAGGCTTTAGAAAGGCTTCCAAGGAGTAAGGAGAAGAAGATTATAGGTTAAAAATATGACAGCTTAAAGCCTTATAATAAGATGGCTTTATTAGACACTTATTTTTAACTTTATTAAAAGGATTTTATCTATTGTATTTGTTCAAATAAAATTTATATTAAATATTTATCTAAAAAACCCACCATTAATCGTGGGTTTTTTATTCCTTAAAACTAGCATCTCCTCCTAAATAAAAAATCCTATAAATTTGTTAAAAATATATTGACTTTAGATGAAATATGTCATACTATATAAAATATAATATAGCACAATAGGAGGAGGGCTATTATATTGGATAATTTAATACTGTATATAGTATCAGATTCTCTTGGTGAAACAGGGGAATTAGTGGGAAGAGCTGCTATGTCACAATTTAAGTCAGAAGCCTATTGCATTAAGAGACACAGTTACATAAATGATGTAAATGGACTTAAAGAAGTGCTAGATGAGGCAATGGAAAAAGAAAATTCTCTACTACTTTATACATTAATAGATAAGGATTTAGTAGAATTTTTAAATGATTATATTAAAGACACTTCATTAATAGCAGTAGATATAATATCGCCTTTGATTAATGCTTTAAGTAAAAAGTTAGATCAAGAACCTACTTACGAATCAGGAGCTATAAGGAGATTAGATGAAAATTATTTTAAGAGAATAGAGGCAATAGAGTTTGCTGTTAAATATGATGATGGAAAAGATCCAAGAGGCTTTAAGGATGCGGATATAGTTTTAGTAGGAGTATCTAGAACATCTAAGACTCCACTTTCCATGTATTTAGCCAACAAAAACATAAAAGTTGCCAATTTACCCTTGGTTATGGAATCGATTGTTCCAAATGAAATATTTGAAATACCTTCAAAGAAAATAGTTGGACTTACTAATTCACCAGAGAAATTA
Source organism: uncultured Tissierellaceae bacterium (assembly GCA_964604235.1). Taxonomy (GTDB): domain Bacteria; phylum Bacillota; class Clostridia; order Tissierellales; family Tissierellaceae; genus CAZRYA01. The sequence continues at coordinate 1,634 of CAZRYA010000215.1, forward strand.
AATGAAATTAGAGAAGAAAGACTTAAGTCACTGGGCCTACCCAATGGTTCAGATTATGCAAGTTTAGGAAGAATACTGGATGAACTAGACTATGCTGAAGGCATAATGAGAAGAATAGGATGTCCAATAATAGATGTTTCAAATAAGGCAATAGAAGAAACTTCAGATATAGTCTTATCATTACTTAGAAAAAATGGAATCTACTTTGATAAATAGGAGGATAATAATGGAAGAAAAATTTGTCTACAGTTTTAAAGAGGGAAAAAAGGAAATGAAGGGCCTATTAGGTGGTAAGGGGGCAAATTTAGCAGAGATGACCAACATAGGTTTGCTAGTGCCACAAGGGTTTACTATAACAACAGAGGCTTGTATTAGATTTTATGATGAAGAAGAAAAATTATGGAATGAATTATTAGAAGAAGTTCATACCCACATGGAAGAATTAGAAAGTACAGTTGGGAAAAGGTTCTCAGATGAGGAAAACCCATTATTAGTTTCTGTTCGTTCAGGATCTGTAATATCAATGCCAGGAATGATGGATACTATTTTAAATTTAGGTTTAAATGACATATCAGTAAAGGGACTAGCAAAATCAACAGGAAATGAAAAATTTGCATATGATAGTTATAGAAGGTTTATCCAAATGTTCTCAGATGTTGCTATGGAAATACCAAAAGTTAGATTCGACCTACTTCTTGAAAACCTTAAGGAAGAGAAGGGTGTAGAATTAGACAATGAATTAGAAGCTGAAGACTTAAAAGTATTAGTAGACCAATATAAGGCTGTTTACAAGGAAGAAATGAAGGAAGATTTTCCACAAGAGCCAATTAAACAATTAGAACTTGCTATAGAGTCAGTATTTAAGTCATGGAATAACCCAAGGGCTAAGGTGTATAGAAGGCTTCACAATATATCCGATTCATTGGGAACTGCAGTAAATATCCAATCAATGGTATTTGGAAATATGGGTTCGGATTCAGGTACAGGAGTAGCATTTACTAGAAACCCAGCAACAGGAGAAAATGTATTATTTGGAGAGTACTTAATAGATGCCCAAGGGGAAGATGTAGTGGCAGGAATAAGAACTCCAGATCCTATATCAACTTTAAAGGATAGAATGCCAGAAGTATATACTGAGTTCGTTAGAAATACCGAAATATTAGAAAAGCATTATAGGGATATGCAAGATATAGAGTTTACTATTGAAAATAAAAAATTATATTTACTTCAAACGAGAAGTGGAAAGAGAACAGCTCAGGCTGCTATTAAAATTGCAGTAGACCAAGTTCATGAAGGTCTTATAAGTAAAGAAGAAGCAATAATGAGAATAGAGCCAAATCAGTTAAATCAATTATTACACCCTACTTTTGAAGAAGCAGCTTTAAAGTCAGCAAAAGTAGTAGCAAAAGGATTAGCAGCTTCACCAGGAGCAGCTTCAGGTCACGTTTATTTTAATGCAGAAGATGTAGTTGAAGCTGTGGCAAGAGGCGAAAAAGCTATACTTGTTAGACAAGAAACTTCACCAGAGGATATAGAGGGAATGGTAGCATCAGAGGGGATATTAACAGCTCGTGGTGGAATGACATCCCATGCAGCAGTAGTTGCACGTGGTATGGGTAAATGCTGTGTAGCAGGATGTAATGATATTAGGGTAAGTGAAGAAGCCAAGGT
>CAZRYA010000216.1:0-1894 GCA_964604235.1 uncultured Tissierellaceae bacterium
CTTAATAAGCTTAGAGGAAGAAAGAAGATTGTTTTATGTAGGAATGACTAGGGCAAAATCAAATCTAACTTTGACTTTTCCTTATAAGCTAAATAGCCTAAAAAATTACCCATCAAGATTTATAGAGGAACTTAAATAAGTTCCTCTATCTTATAATACTTCAACATCTGTATTTAATTTATAAATCACATTTTTTCGTTCTACTATTATGGCCAGCTTATCCGATATGTTTTCTTCTAGCTTTAATGCATCAAATAAAGCCCTATTAGGATTTATAGCTACTGGATTTCCAACCATTTTTAGCATTGACAAATCTCCAGTAGTATCCCCATAAGCATAGCTGTTTTTCAAGTCTACATTGTATTTTTCAATCAACTCATTTAAGGTTCTTTGTTTGCTTTCTGAGTCCCACATTCTTTGAATTTCACCTGTAAATTCATTCTTATCATCAACTTCATAAACTGTTCCCCTATACTCAGTTACATTGTACTTTTCTGCCATCTTGCCCACTAAAAAATCGGGGCTTCCAGATATAAAAAATACTTTATGTCCTTGATCTTGATGCCATTTTATCTTATCCCTTGAGTACTTGTACACCATATCCCCATTTACATTTATAACTTGACTAGCTATAAATTCAATATAAGTCTTATTTACCCCTTTTAATTCATCTATATAAACAGCAGCCAAAAGTTCTAAATAATTTTCAAAATCTCCATATCTAGTTTCCCACTCATGGTATCTATCTTTTACTTCTGTATGCCAAATAACTGGATTTATAACTTCATATTTTATTAATTTTTTAAAATGCTCTATCATTAGAGAATTTCTAAATATAGTCCCATCTATATCAAAAAATGCAACAATATTCTTTTCCATAATATCACTTCCTTAATTTTAGGTATAAAAATAGGGTAATATAGATTACCCTATTTAAATCAAATTTTCATAAAGAAATATAAGATTAGAATCAGTATTATAAAAACTGGCGCCATTACTAATATTCCCGATATCACTATGGCAATTTTATCAGCTTTTTCAAATTCTACTTCTTCCCATTCTTTAAGCTCTGTTGTCGGCTTGTTTTTTTCTTTAAGCCAATCCATAGCCCTATCTACTTTTCTCTGTAAAAACATAATATCAAATCCTTAATTTACCTTGCCATTTTCTTTAATTTCATACTTATGATGACATGCTACAAAATGGTCAGGTCCAACCTCTTCAAATAAAGGTGGTACTTCTGCACATAGGTCTGTAGCATACTTACACCTAGTATGGAACTTACATCCCTTAGGAGGTCTTATAGGGCTTGGTATATCTCCCTCTAAAATTTCCATCTTCTTATCTGAATCTACATCCGTTGTAGGTATAGCAGACAATAAAGCTGTAGTATATGGATGCATTGGATTAGCATACAATTCTGCAGTTGGAGCTAATTCCACTATATTTCCTAAATACATTACCCCTACCCTATCTGATATATATTTTATAACAGATAAATCATGAGAAATAAACAAATATGTTAAGTTATGTTGCTCTTTTAAGTCTAACAATAGGTTTATTACCTGTGATTGGATAGATACATCCAGGGCTGATACTGCCTCGTCACACACTATAAACTTAGGTTGTAGCGCAACTGACCTGGCAATACCTATACGTTGCCTTTGACCACCTGAGAATTGGTGAGGATACCTATGAACAAAATACTTAGCCAATCCACATTTTTCCATAGTTTCTAATATATAATCCTGAACAGCTTCATCTTTTCTATCATACATATTATGTGTGAATAATCCCTCTGAAATAGTTTGTCCAACTGTCATCCTAGGATTTAATGAAGAATAAGGATCCTGGAAAATAAGTTGTAAGTCTTTTCTCAAGTGTCTCATTTCTT
>CAZRYA010000216.1:1904-3264 GCA_964604235.1 uncultured Tissierellaceae bacterium
CCTTTACTTTGTCACCCAACTTAGCTATTTCAACTTCTAAAGCTTTAACTTCAGATTTAGCTGATTCATTATTAGGGTCTTTAAGCAAATTTACCTTAGCCTTGTACTCTTTTTCAAGTAAATTACTAGCTTCTGTTAAGTCATCTAATAATACTAAGCCTCCTGCTAAATTAGTCATATCCTTTAATAGGCTTTCATATTCTTCTTTAGACTTTTTATAATCTTTAGCAATTTCTTCCCTATTAGCTTCTGAAGCTTCATTGAATTTAGCTTCATCTTCCAAAAACTTTGCCTTTAAAGGTTCTAATTTTACCTTATCCGCCTGTAGTTTATTCAATTGTCTAGCTACATACTTAGGCTCTACTTCATATATGTTAGTTCCATGATAAATAGTCCTTCCTGCTGTTTGAGTGTACAATTGTAATAGTGTACGACCTAATGTAGACTTACCACATCCACTTTCTCCTACTAGACCAAATGTTTCTCCCTCATAAATGTTTAGGGTAATATCATCATTAGCCCTAACATAAAGTTGTTCCCCTCTTGAAAAAGAAGATTTTTTGATAGGGAAATACTGCTTTAAACTATCTATAGTTAATAATACCTTCTTATTATTACTCACCTGATCTCACTCCTTTTTCTGGATAGAAACAACGTACTTGATGATTTTTTTCTATCTCTTCTAATACTGGCTCTTCATCCATACATTTTTGTGTTGCATACTTACACCTAGGGGCAAACTTACATCCCTTAGGTAAATTTAATGGATGAGGTACAGCTCCTGGAATAGCTTCTAATCTAACTCCAGTTGGAGTATCTAATCTTGGTACAGAAATCATAAGTCCTTCAGTGTAAGGATGTGAATATTTACTGTCAGTACCAAATATAGAACGTACAGGTGCTTTTTCTACTACTTGTCCACAATACATTACTGCTACGTCATCGGCCATCTCATTTATAACTCCTAAATCATGAGTTATAAAAAGTATTGATGTACCTATTCTAGTTTTTAAATCATTCATTAACTTTAATATTTGTGCCTGAATTGTAACATCCAGCGCTGTTGTTGGTTCATCTGCTATTAATAGCTTGGGAACACATGCAAGGGCCATGGCAATCATAACACGCTGCCTCATACCACCAGATAATTGGTGGGGGTATTGTTTAGCCACTTCTGCTGGATTAGGTATTTTTACCATATCCAACATTTCTACTACCTTTTCTGCTGCTTCTTTTTTACTTAAACCTTGGTGTATTATAAAAGGCTCTGAAACTTGTCTCTCTATAGTAAACACAGGGTTTAAAGAAGTCATTGGCTCTTGGAATATTACGGATATATCGTTTCCACGAATGTGCATCA
>CAZRYA010000217.1:0-3237 GCA_964604235.1 uncultured Tissierellaceae bacterium
TACTATAGGAGTATTTGGCCTTTCAGGTTCAGGAAAATCTACTTTAACCCATGACAAGCATGGTGGAAAATATGATATCACAATCCTACATGATGATGCCTATGTTATTTCAACAGAAGATGGATCTTCAGTGGCACTGGAGCCATCATACTTTGACAAGACCCAGGACTATCCAACAGACCATCCAGCTAACAAGTACCTTTTAACAGTTCAAAACTGTGGAGTTACTTTAGATGAAGATGGAAAAAAGGTAATAGTTACAGAGGATATTAGGAATGGTAATGGTAGGTCAGTTAAATCCAAATTATGGGCAGAAAATAGGGTTAACAAAATAGATGAACCAGTAGATGCAATTTCTTGGTTGATGAAGGACTCAACAATACCACCAGTTATTAAGATAAATAATCCAGTACTGGCATCAGTAATGGGGGCAACTCTTGCTACTAAAAGGTCAACTGCAGAAAGACTTGCCAAAGGGGTGGATATGAACGCCCTAGTAATAGAGCCATATGCTAATCCATTTAGAACTTACCCATTGGGCCATGACTATGCAAAGTTTAAAGAACTATTTGAAAATAGAAATGTAGACTCCTATATCTTTAATACAGGCCACTTCTTAGACAAGAAGATACCTAAGGAAGTGACTTTGGAAATTTTAGAGAAAATTGCAACTGGCAATATTGAATTTAAGCAACTAGGGAACTTTAGTGATATAGAGTATGCTGTAATAGAAGGTTTTGAGCCAGATTTTTCATCTCAAGCCTACAAGGATGCTTGGGTAAACAGCATTAAGTATAGAAAAGATTATTTAAAAAATATGGAAACAGTAAAGGCTGGAAGGGATAGCCTGCCAAAAGAAGCCTTAGAAGTACTAGAAAAACTTGAAACAGAAATATAATAAAATAGCCATAGAGAATTCAATTCTCTATGGCTATTTTTCTGTAAATATTGTACAATAGTGTATTGGATGATTTTAAATAGGGTCGAAGATGTGGTAGAATAAAGATAGAATATAAAAAAGGGTGAGTAATATGATAGAAAACGGAAGCATGCAAAAACTAATCATAAAAAGATTTACGTCAGTAGGAGCATTTTTAAATGAAGAGAGGGAAGAAAGTGAAGACATACTCCTTCCAAAATCACAAATTCCAGAAGGAGCAGAACTGGGTGATGAAGTAAAGGTTATGGTCTATAGGGATTCAAAGGACAGGTTAATTGCAACAAGTAAAAAACCTAAGGCAGAAGTTGGACAATTGGCCCACTTAATGGTAGTAAGCCAAACTAAAATAGGAGCCTTTTTAGACTGGGGCTTGGATAAGGATATCTTCCTTCCATTTGCTGAGACCATAGGAGGAGTAGAAAAGGGAAAGTCCTACTTAGTTGCCGTATATTTAGATAAGTCAGATAGGGTTTGTGCCAGCATGAGGGTACAAGAATATTTGGAAGATAATCCACCTTATAAGGGAAATGAAATAGTTGAAGGTACAATTTATTCCATAAACAAGGACATAGGAGCCTTTGTAGCTGTGGAAGACAAGTACAATGGACTAATACCTAGAAAAGAATTGCTAGGTGCTTATGATGTAGGAGACAGTATCCAGGTTAGGATAAGAAGTATAAAAGAAGATGGGAAATTAGATTTATCCCTTAGGGACAGGGGAGAAAACCAAATGGCAGCAGATGCCAGGTTAATATATGACAAGCTAAAGGCCAATGGAGGATTTTTACCCTTTAATGACAAGTCTGACCCTAAGAAGATAGCAGCAGAATTTAATTTGTCCAAGTCTGCCTTTAAAAGGGCAGTTGGAAATTTGTATAAAGAGAAGATAATAGCATTTGAAAAGAATGGAATAAAACTAATATAGTGGGGTCAAATATGAATATAAAAGATATAGTAGTAGGAAAAGTAGTAGATTTTAGTCATGAAGGTAAGGCAATTTTAAAAGAAGATGGCTTGGTTATCTTTTCAGATAGTGGAGTTATTGGTGATGAAATCAAGGTTGAAATAAAGAAAGTAAAGAAAAATTTTGCAGAAGCCAAAACACTTGAAATATTAAGTTTTTCAGAAGACAGGTCTAAATTAGACTTTGAAGTTAGGGAATCCCTAGGAGGAATCCCTCTAGTTCACTACGCCTATGACAAGCAGTTAGAGTGGAAGGAAGAAAAAGTAAAAAAAGATTTGGAAAAGTTCACTGGTCTTTCAGACATAAAAGTGAATAAGATAATGGGTATGGAAGATTCCTTTAAGTATAGAAATAATGTTCAAATTCCAGTTAGGTCCTTTAGAGGAAGAAACTATATTGGTTTCTATGAACTTGGAAGTAAAAACATAATAGATATGGAAGAGACAATCCTTCAGTCAGATGCTGGAAACCAAGCCCTAAAGGCCATTAGGAAATGGATTAGTGACCATAAAATGCTAGGCTATGATGGAAGGGAGAAAAAAGGCAACCTAAAGCATATAGGAATAAGGACTAACTACAAGGATGAAGTTATGGTAATTATAGTTACTAGGACTAAAAGGCTTAATCACTTGGAAGACCTAATAGAGATCCTAAAGGAGAAAAATGTGGTTAGCCTTTATCAAAATGTCCAGCCTGTAGATAGTGCCTTAGTGTACGGACCTAATTATATTAAGTTGTTTGGTGATGACAAATTAGAAGATGAAATTGGAAAATATAAGTTTGAACTATCAGCTAACTCCTTTTTTCAAGTCAATAGAAAGCAAGCAGCAAGCCTTTATGCCAAGGGAATTGACTATTTGGATTTAAATAAGGATGATGTCCTATATGACTTGTATAGCGGAATTGGAACAATTTCCATAATTGCCAGTGAATATGCAAATAGTGTCTACGGAATTGAATCAGTTAGGGCAGCTGTAGTTGATGGAGAGGAAAACCTGACTTTAAATAAAATTGATAATGTGGAGTTTATATATGGTAGAGTTGAAGACGTTTTAAGTGAGGCAGTCAAGGACACAAAAAAACCTAATAAACTAATCCTAGACCCACCAAGATCTGGATGTGAAAAGGTTGTTTTAGATGAAATCCTAAAACTTGACTTAGAAAAAATAGTCTATATTTCATGTAATCCAACAACACTAGCAAGAGACGTTAAAATCTTGCTGGATGGTGGCTATAAGATAGAAGAAGTTCAGCCAGTGGATATGTTTGGTCATACGGCTCACGTGGAGACGGTAGTATTGATGTCAAGGGTAGAAAAGTAAGTGTGTAGAAA
>CAZRYA010000218.1:0-3234 GCA_964604235.1 uncultured Tissierellaceae bacterium
TCCAGTAGTTGGTATAGTAGATACTAACTGTGACCCAGATGAAATAGATTATGTAATTCCTGGTAACGATGATGCTATAAGAGCGGTTAAACTATTAACTGAAACTATAGCAAATGCTGTTTTAGAAGGTAGACAAGGGGAACAAACTGAAAATATAGAAGAGTAGATAAAAAGGGTAAGGGTCTAAAGGGTAATAATCTCTTTTACTCTTACCATTTTTAACAATATAGGAGGGATTTTGAATGGCTATAAGCGCTTCAATGGTAAAGGAATTAAGAGAAAGAACTGGAGCAGGAATGCTAGATTGTAAAAATGCTCTAACTGAAACAAATGGAGATTTAGAAAAAGCGATAGACTTATTAAGGGAAAAAGGACTATCAAAAGCTGCTAAAAAATCAGGTAGAATAGCTGCTGAAGGAATAGTTGAATCATATATTCACGGAGGAAGAATTGGAGTATTAGTTGAAGTAAACTCAGAAACTGACTTTGTTGCTAAAAATAAAGAATTCCAAGATTTTGTAAGAGATATAGCTATGCAAGTAGCTGCTGCTAATCCTAAATATGTTACAAAAGAAGACGTTCCAGCTGATGAAGTTGAGAGAGAAAAAGAAGTATTGACTCAACAAGTAATTAATGAAGGAAAACCAGCTCACATTGCTGAGAAAATAGTTGAAGGTAGAATCGGAAAGTTCTATGAAGAAATATGTCTTCTTGAACAAAACTTCATAAAAGACCCAAGTGTTAAAGTTAAGGATTTATTAAATGATAAAATCTCTAAAATTGGAGAAAATTTAGTAATTAGAAGATTCGTAAGATCTGAAGTTGGCGAAGGATTAGAAAAAAGAGAAGAAAACTTTGCTGAAGAAGTAGCAAAACAAATGGGTGTTTAGTATAATATAAAGGAGAACATTTTTTATGTTCTCCTTTTGGCAATATAATTTAAATTTTTGGGAGTGATATGATGGAGCCAGTATTTGATAGGGTGGTTCTTAAAGTTAGTGGAGAAGCACTATCAGGCGGAAAAGGAACTGGTATAGACCTTGATACTATAAATCAAGTTTCTAAGGAGATAAAAGAGCTACATGAACTTGGAGTAGAGATATCTATTGTTGTTGGAGGAGGCAACTTCTGGAGAGGAAGAAGTTCAAAAGACATGGATAGAACTACATCTGATTATATAGGTATGTTGGGAACTGTAATGAATGCATTAGCCTTACAAGATGCTCTTGAGAATATAGGAGTAAACACTAGGGTACAGTCAGCTATTGAAATGCGACAAATTGCCGAACCTTACATAAGGAGAAGGGCAGTTAGACATTTGGAAAAGGGACGAGTTGTAATATTTGCTGCAGGTACTGGGAACCCTTATTTCTCAACTGATACGACAGCAGCTCTAAGAGCAGCAGAAATCGAAGCAGATGTTATATTGCTAGCTAAAAAAGGTGTGGACGGAGTTTATGATTCAGATCCAAAGTTAAACAAGGATGCTAAAAAGTTTGATAGTCTATCTTATATAGACATATTAAATAAGGGCTTGGGAATCATGGATTCTACTGCTACTTCTTTATGTATGGACAATAAGATACCTTTAATTGTCTTTGGTATAGATGAACCGAATAACATAATAAATGTGGTAAGTGGTAAAAAAATAGGGACTCATGTAAAGGAGGATTAATTTATGTATTTAGATATTCACAAAGAGACAGAAGAGAAAATGAAAAAGACTATTGCTGCCTATAGAGATGAGCTGCAAAGTATAAGGGCTGGTAGGGCTAACACAAGTTTACTAGATAGGATAGTAGTTGAATACTATGGACAAATGACACCTTTAAACCAAGTAGGTAGTGTGTCAGCGCCTGAACCAAGATTAATCGTAATTCAACCATGGGACGTTAATTTAATTCCAGAAATTGAAAAGGCTATTTTAAAATCAGACTTAGGTCTAAATCCTTCAAATGATGGGAAATTAATTAGGTTAGCTATTCCAATGCTTACTGAAGAGAGAAGGAAAGACTTAATAAAGGTAGTAAAAAAGACTAGTGAAAATTCTAAAGTTGTAGTTAGAAACATAAGAAGAGATCAAATTGACAAACTAAAAAAACTAGAAAAAGATAAAGAAATCAGTGAAGATGAAAGAAAGAAAGCAGAGACAAAAATGCAAGAAATCACTGATAAATTTATTGAGGAAATAGATCTTATAACTAAAGCTAAAGAAGAAGAATTAATAGAAATATAATGAAAACCCTTCTTACTATTAAGAAGGGTTTTTTGCTAGGAGGTAAGTTATGTCAAATATAGAAAAGTTGAAGGCGGACATAGATAGGGAGAATATACCTAGACATATAGGGATAATAATGGATGGCAATGGAAGATGGGCTAAGAAAAGATTTTTACCTAGAAACTTTGGCCACCAAGAAGGAATGGAAAGGGTAATAGATGTAGTTTCTTATGGAATAGATCTAGGCCTAGAATCCTTATCCTTATTTGCTTTTTCTACTGAAAATTGGAAGAGGCCTAAAGACGAGGTTAATGGACTTATGAAAATATTGGTAGAATATATAAAGCGGGAGCTAAAAAAATTAGATGATGCTGGTGTCAAGTTGAAAATAATGGGTGATATAACAAAATTACCAGAACTAGCTAGAATAGAAGTGGAAAGAGCCATAGAAACCACAAAGGACAATAGTAAGATGGTTTTAAATATAGGTCTTAATTATGGTGGCCAGGATGAAATAATTTATGCGGTAAAAAATATATTAAAAGATAATAATATGGGTAAAATAAATGTAGAAGACTTAGATAAAGATATATTTGAATCATATTTATACACTAAAGATCAACCTATGTTAGACTTATTAATAAGGCCAAGTGGTGAAATGAGGATTAGTAATTTTATGTTATACCAATTAGCCTATGCAGAGTTGTATTTTTCAAATATATTATGGCCAGATTTTGGGGAAAAAGATTTTTTAGAGGCCATTTTATCTTATCAAAATAGAGATAGAAGGTTTGGAGGAATATAATTGAAGGATCTAAAGAAAAGGGTTATTAGTGGGATAGTAGGAGGGGCTTTATTGGTCTTTATCTTGATAAAAGGTGGTCTCTTATTAACTGTTAGTTTGTTTTTAATGTCTATAATAGGCCAAAGAGAATTTTTTGAAGCCTTTAAAGAAAAGGAAATCTATGGTATTAGAAGTGTGGCTTATTTTTGGACAGGGGTGCTTTATTTAAATT
>CAZRYA010000219.1:0-3221 GCA_964604235.1 uncultured Tissierellaceae bacterium
CCTTGGTTTTTCCTTTTGATAGCCTATACACATATTGACAAAGTCCCTGGTTTCATCCTCAGTATTAGGTCCAAAGTCTACATACTTAATAACTTCTTCATCTATTGAATACTTGTGAATTTTAGGAATATCACCAATTTCCAACTCTCTTAAGATTAGCCTTTCCGTTTCCAATAAAATTTTCAAATAAATCACTCCTTCTTAAGTAAGTAATAAATCTTATTTATCTTCCTATATGGTTATTATACCAAATATAAGGCAAAAAAATAAAATAAGCACTTAAAATGCCTATTTTATTTATATATGACTTAGGTAGTCATCCTTATCTTTTCAATTTTATTCCTATTAACCTCTTCAACTGTAAAGGTCATATTTTCAAATTTAATAATTTCTCCTACATCAGGTAACTTTTCTAAAATTCCTATTATAAAGCCTCCTATAGTATCAAAGTCTTCTGATTCTATATTGGTTCCAACCATTTCGTTTAGGTCTTCCAGCCTTACATTTCCAAGGACGATATATTCATCTTCTTTTATTACCTGTATTTCCTCTACTTCTTTATCATATTCATCTTCTATGTCTCCAACTATTTCTTCAATTAAGTCTTCTATAGTTATGATACCTTCTGTTCCACCATATTCATCCAATACTACAGCCATATGAATTCTATCTATTCTCATTTCTTTAAATAGTTGCTTAGTCATCTTAAACTCGTAAGTAAAATAAGGCTCTCTTAAAAATTCTCTTAAATTAAAACTCTCTTCTGTTGCTTCTAAAAACAACAGGTCTTTAGCATATAAAATTCCCATAATATTATCTATTGTATCTTCGTAAACTGGTATTCTAGAGTACTGCTCTTCCATAATAACCTCTATAATTTCATTATAGGGAGTATCTATATCAAGGGCAACCATCTCAGTTCTAGTCACCATAACATCCTTGACTTGAGAATCGCTAAAATCAAATACATTGTAGATCATTTCTGTCTCTTCTCCCTCAAGGACCCCTTCTTTATGACTTACACCTACTATAGTCTTAAGTTCTTCTTGAGTAATAAATGGCTGGTGTATATTTAAATCTCCACCTAACATTTTAACAAAAAAGTTTGTTACAAAAGTAAGAACACTTATTATTGGGCTTAATACAATCGTTAAAAAATATATAAATTTAGATATCTTTAACGAAATTTTTTCTGAATTTTGTACAGCTAAGGACTTTGGTGTTATTTCACCAAATACAAGTATTAATAAAGTCATAACTCCAGTTGCAATACCCACTCCCTTGCTACCAAAAAAGTCTATTGCCAATGAAGTCATTATAGATGATGCTCCTATATTTACCACATTGTTTCCTATTAATATAGCACTAAGCAATTTGCTTGGGTTACTAATTAATTTGTCTATTATATCTGCACCTTTTTCTTCATTCTCTACCATTTGTCTTACTCTAATCTTGCTTAAAGACATTAGAGCTGTTTCAGCTGCTGAGAACATTGCTGAAAAACATAAACATACTACTAATAATCCAAATTTCCACATGACATCAGGATCCAAAGTCTATCACACTCCTATTTTATTTATTCACATTAAGAAGATTATACTAGAAAATCAAGCCTATATCAATGTATATAATAATATTTACATTTTTAGCCTTTTAAGGCCCCTTGATTTACTTAAACCAGTTCCCTCTTCATAAGCTTTCCATCTGACCAATTTAATTCGTAGGCACCTGCATGATCCTTAGATTTAACTATCTCATAAGCTTCATCTTTAAATACTATGGCCACATTATTATCTAAGGCTATGCCCAACTTACCTTCTCCCTTTAACATTTGGTCAAAACTCTTTCTGCCTTCCTCATCATAATGAGGACATAAGACCCTATCTATAATTCCAATTCCATCTGTTATAATAGGTTCCCACTTCCCATTCTCATCTACATTATCAAAAGAATTACTATCGCTGTGGCCTCTATTAAACCAACAGATAGCCCCTGCACTTAAACCTGCCATTATCTTTCCACTTTGGTAGGCCATCTTTAAATAAGTATCTACATTTCTTTCCCTCCAAAGCTTTATCATCATCCTAGTATTACCTCCGCCAACATAGATAATATCAGCCTCACTTATTTTACTTTGGATTTCCTCATCTGTAGGATTTTCTCTTACTAAAAGTAGACTATCTACTAGGCAATTTAAATCATCTTGGTAGGTCCTCTTAACTGCTTCTACATAGCTTTCATTATCACGACTTGCTGTTGGAATAAATAAAAGCTTAGGTCTAGCTTTCTTGGCCAAACCCACAATATATTGGTCAATTGGAAAAGTTTCCTTGTCCTTTATTTCTCCCCCACCTATAGCAACTATTGTTCCCATAATACCATCTCCCAAAATAATATATACCCAAAATCACTATAATAATACTAGTCCAATCTTCCCCACTTCATTTCAACTCCATCAAGGTCATATTTCTTCCTCTTAGCTCCAATACTATCCATACTAATCTTGTATATATTAGTTCTACTTATACCTGTATTTATGGCAACTTGAAAGTAGTCCATCTTGTCAGGAGTGTACTTGTCACATATTAATCTCATGGCCTTGACCTTCTCCTCCTCGTCTTCTACTAAATTAACCTGTCCACTAACTACTACTGACTCAAATTCTGTTGTAAAAACACTACTGATGAAATTTATGGCCTTTGAAGGATCTCCTTTCATTTCATCTAGCTCATCTTTAGTATAGTTGTCTGGAACTTGGACTTGGCCCACAAAAGTCACACTTACATCTGGATTTTCCCTTAAACTCCTAACCTTTTTCCCATCCATAGCAGAGTGAAAATAAAGTTTATCTCCATCTCTTACAAGGGATAGTGGCACTCCATAGGCCAGCTTATCAGTGTCAACCATAGATAGTACTCCATATTGTGCCCTATCGATTAATTCAAGTCCAAACTCTTTCGTCATCTCCCTATCTTTTCTCCTCATATTAAGCCTCCTTACAATAGCCCTTCTTCTAGCATATTTTTTATAGACTTGTCTATAGACTAACATCACTTATAGAACATAGTAAATGCGAATTATAGGAATTATTCATACCTTAGTACTTATGATATATAAAATAAATTTTAAGGAGGTTGGACTGGCAACCCTTTTTTAGACAAAACTCTACTTAACATAGATTTTATTTAAAGTTATGATGCTTCTCCTAATTTTATAGCATT
>CAZRYA010000220.1:0-3220 GCA_964604235.1 uncultured Tissierellaceae bacterium
CTTTCAATATATACAGTTACTGGATATTCCACTGAGTCATCAAGTGGGTAGTAGTATACAACTATATTGTCCCTACTAAAGTAAATTTCTTTGCCTTCAGCCTCATACTCCATACTATATTGTTCTTTTACTGCTTCAGATATTTTCTCCTCTAATTTCTTTTTGCTTGCTTCATCATTTTTAAAGTAATTATTGAAGTTTAATCTTTTTCCATCTTTATCTAAATTTAATGACCTAGTTAAAAATACTTCTTTTCCATTAAATTCAACTGTTCCATAAAACTTTATACTTACCATATCTTCAGTTAAAGTTTCCATAGAATGGTCTAATTTAAGATTTTTGTAGACACTTTCATCTTTGTAAGCTTCCTTAGTTTCATCTACAAACTTTTTAATTTCTTCGTTTACTTTTTTATCAACACCTGATATTAAAGGATACTTTATTCCTGAATCAATCTTAGTTTCAAAGCTTAATCTATCATCTACCACCTTTATCTTAAAAGCATTTGTTTGTGGTGGAAGTGAAAGGGTTGATACCATAGAAGTTTCTGCTTGGACCCTGTAGCCAGCTTTAAGGTCTTTTGCCTCTATCTCTTTTCCATCTTTAGCGTATATTTTAGTATCTTCATATATTCTAACTAGATAGTCTCCCATTTTTACATCTTCCATTAGGATACTATAGTCATTCTCAAATTTATTCACTTGTATTATATTCCCCTTTAAAGTATTGAATTTTTTATCTACTGAATCTTCAATTTCAACTAATAAAATCTCAGTAAAAAATTCAACTGGAACGTAAGTTACTCCATCTTTCACCTCTGGAGCTGCACCTAATTCTTCTGGTGCCATTCTTTGACGATAATATGAGTCTTTTCCGATATAGACTATTGTGTGCTGAGGTCCCTCTCCAACTTCTACTGACTTGTTTTCTCCATTCCAAACTACCTTAAGTCCCAATTGTCCCTCTGCAAGCTCTCTTAGGGGAACCATTAACTTACCATTTTTTTCATAAGTCTCTATACCTTCTAAGTTTATAGTATTTTTTTCTTTTGTTTCTGTTAACTTTATTGGGTTTACCACTTTAGCAGGATTTAATTCAGAATTTGAATCTGCAAAAACACCTACAATACTTAACAAAATCCCCACTGCTAAAGTTCCTGATAAAATTTTCTTATTCATAAAAAACACCCCTCTTTATTTTTTAATCAATTCCTAAATTTATTCTATACATTAATAATAATACCCTAATGTTTCAGCTTTATTACAATAGATTTACAAAAAAGATACAAAAGTATTTTTATTGGTCATCTAACCGACTAATTAAGTCTACAAATATATGATTTAACATATTCTCATTTATAGAGGCTAATTGACCATTTATCTTAATATATAGGTTACCTGCTTCGCCTATTTCTATGACTTCTAACTCATCACCTAGCCTTATATTTTCTATTTCTACATACTCTAGTAGGCTTTTTATGTTTTGAAATCTCACTATTTTTACAAGATCCCCTTTAAAAACTTGTGTTAGTGGTATATCCTCTACTAAGTCTTCTTCATCCATTAGGATCCTACTGCCATGGGGGCAGTAGCTTGGCTTATTCAAATATTTAAATAAACGTTGAACCAGTTCATCATCTGTTACATTTTGAAGTCTTTCTGCTAAGTCACCTGTTTCCTTCCAGTCATACTTTAACTTTTCCTGTAAGAAAACTTCCCAAATTAGGTACTTGTTTCTCAACTTACGCCCATAACTAATGCCTTCTTTAGTAAGAGTCACCCCCTTGTATGAAATATAGTCTACATAGCCCTCACTTAATAATTTTTTTATCATTTCTGAAACTGATGGTGCAGATATTTCTAAACTATTGGCTATTTCTTTATTACTTATTATCCTCTTATTACCTCCTAACTCATAAATCGCCTTAATGTAATCATCTTTTGTTCCTGTCATTTAATCCACCTCGTTTAGGTATGCCTAATAATACTATTATACCCTTATTAAATTTCTTTAACAATATAATCTTATTGATTATTAACATTATTTATGATAGTCTAATTTAGTCTTTATATAAAAGAGTGTTTCCTTGGAACCCACTAAAAAAATCAAGGGTGTGATAAAATGATTAGATATAGCAAGGTATTTCCCAAGAATCCGAGGGAAATAGTCCTTTTAAAATCGCGCCCCTGCAATTGGGGGCGCTATTTTTTTTGTGATTATATAGAGGATAATTCAACCTGTGAAAGTGAAATAATCAAATTTAACAAAAATGTATTAAAAAGTATAACTGGAGAATTTAAAAGTTTAGAAGTCATTAATTCGGCTTCAGTATTTGAACTTCCTATGGAAAATCTCTTGGATATTAAAGACATAGTTTTAGAAAAAGGTATAGATAAGATATTTTTTGAGGCCCATTATTCCTATAAAGATAGGCTGGCTGAAATAGAAAATCTCTTTCATCCTAAAGAAGTTATATTTAAATGCGGAATTGAAACTTTTGATGATGACTTTAGGAATAAATACCTAAATAAGGCTGCCTATTTTAAAGACTACAGGGAAGTTAGAGAACATTTTAAGTCTATTTGTCTTTTAATTGGTATTAAGGGACAGACCAAAGAAATGATAAGGAAGGACATGGATATTTTAATCCATAACTTTCCCTATGGATTTATAAACATCTTTATGGAAAACTCTACACCGGTCAAAAGAGATGAAGACCTTATTAAGTGGTTTAAAAGCCACTACAGTTTCTTAAAAACTTATGAAAATATTGAACTACTATTTAATAATACAGATTTTGGAGTTGGTAAATAATGAGTGCAAAAAAAATAACTAGATATGGAATTGTAATAGCCCTATACTATGTACTTAGTGTAATGGTTCCTGCTATGACCTATGGACCTATTCAATTTAGGTTTTCAGAAGCTATGACCCTACTTGCCTTTGTAAATCCTGGCTACGTCCTTCCACTTACAGTGGCTTGTGCCCTAGTAAACTTAAGTAGTCCCTTTGGAATTATAGATGTTATATTTGGGACCCTAGCAACCTTCTTAGCCCTATATTCAATGACTAAGACAAAAAACTTATATATAGCTAGCCTATTTCCAACTATATTTTCTATAATTATTGGACTTGAAATCCTATTTTTGTCTGCTGAACCTATTAATTTCTTCCTAGTAACTGGTCAGATTTTACTATCACAATTTATTATAGTAAGCCT
>CAZRYA010000221.1:0-3215 GCA_964604235.1 uncultured Tissierellaceae bacterium
TCTTTTCCCATACTTACAGAAAGCCTATCTTGTTTGGCTAATTGTTCAACTTCGATTTCAAAACTTCCATTTATAGAACCACTTGAAGTTGAAGAAATAGTTGCCACTGTCTCCTTACTAGAACTAGCCTTTTTAACATAGTCTAAGTTTTTATATGAACTTGATGTTATTAAACCTGTATTAGAAGTTTTATTAAGACCTAAATCCTTTCTAGTATTTAAAATAAAATTAGCTATGGACTTATTCATAGTATTAAATGCTTCTTGTCTCCATAGGGCTATTTGTTTATTCTGTTCCACCCTATCAACTTTAATTCTCTCTGCCTTCATCATTTCTTTTACCATCATGTCAGTATCCATACCTGACGCTAATCCTGATAATCTCATATTTACACCACCTATTTTTTCTTTATATGTTTTCTATATCTTCTTATCTACCATTATACCTGCAACTTCCCAAATTCCCGCTACTATGTCTAATACTTTTTCCGGAGGAAGTTCTTTTATAACCTCATTTGTAACAGAATCTAATACCTTTACCATAATCTGCTTAGTTTTTTCATGTATCGAAAACTCAAATTTCCTATCATAGGCTACAAATTGATTGTTAGCCTGTTCTATTATGTCTATAACTTCATCTTCAGAATATCTTTTTTCTTCAGAATATTGTTTTTCTTGCCCCGCGCCACTTCTACTACCAACGCTTCTTATTGCCTGCTTATCGCCAACTCCCTGGCCTGTTGTAACTGGAATAGGTGTTGGAGTTGCCGTTTGAGATAGAGAAGGTCCTCCTACTAAATCTATTTTCATTACTTTTCCCCCTTATTAATAAGTTCTACATATACTATCGGCTAAGAGTCCTATAGACTTTAATATAATAGGTTAATTTATCTAGTACTTTAGCCTAATTTTAATTGCAGTTTGTATACATGAGTTATATAATATAAAAAGATGCAATTCAGGAAATCAGGAGGTATTATGTTAATTAAGGAATATGAAAAAATTCAAAAAATAGAAGCTAGCCTAAATAAAAAGCTTCTTAATTATATAAATGAAGAATACGAATACAAGGAAATTCTCAGTGACATTTCTAATATATACCCAAGTTTTGGAGAATATAAGGATAACTTAACCTTTAACCTATGGTTCAGCATGGACTTTGTAAATGAGTCTGGCCTTAACTATATAGACAAATTTTTAGAGATTAATTCTTCTAAGATGACAGACTTAGAAAAAGACCTACTAGTAGAAAAGAAGAAGTCTAATGTGTCCCTATTTGAAATTGTAAGTATAGAAGACATGACAATTAAAGTGTATAACTTGTTGGAGAATCAAATTATAGAAATATATGAACCAGAACTTTCAAGTATACTAAAAGTATCTGACCTTATCTTTGGTAGGATAGGAAGTTTCTTAAAGTACAACTCATTTATTGGAGAAATCAATTATCTACCAACAAATGCAAAAGAAATCTTCCTACAAGAAGTTTTATTGGACTTTAATAGCATTAGAAAATATAAGAAAGACCTTATTATGAAGGACTATTTAAAACAACACAGTATAAACTTATATAGTATATACACAGACTGTATGTTTGAATCCATTGAGATAGACGAAGATATTACCTATGACCTCTACGACGAGTTGGAAGAGTTTGAGTCCTATCTCCACTATAAAAAAGATAACATTCAAATTAAGACCATGGTAAATAACCTAATAGATTTTTTTGAATACTACCTATTGGAAGAGGGCTTAAGTCTTTACCATATCGATAAGATTCAGTTTTATCCCTTCTTCCTTGGAGCTATTGAAGATGGATTTATCACGTCTTTTGAAGATTTAAACTCCTATATTTTCACCTTCAAAAAATATCTTATGTTCCTAGCAAAAAAAGATAGTCGCTACCAGGAAAAATACAAGGAAATTTTAGATATTAGTAGCAATAGGTTTAAGCTATTTGCAGAGTTTCAAAATTCCGATAAGCTTTTCAATATAGACGGTAGACTTTCTGGTCTTATTTTAGAAAATCTTACTGACCAAGGACTTTCTTCTATAATGGATTTTGATAAATTTTTATTATTTATATATGATAATCCCTTGGAATTAAGCCCTCGTTTACACCACATTAGAAAGGAAGACCTTCTTCAGCTTACTAACATCTTGGAAAATACCCAGGATGAAATGTTTAGTTCCCTGAAGCAAAGCCATATACCTATTGTAAACTTGTTCTATAATTTTTCCTTAGACCTGGGACTTACCTTTATAGAAGAAGGCACCATGTATATTGAAGAACTGGGTTCTAAATTTATCAAGCTTAAGGACAGTGAAAAATATAGCCTGTTTTTAGACTATCTCTTCAAACAAATAGACCTAGAAAACTTGCTAGTAACTGGTAAGCTGGACTATGATGTCTATGAAGTCTTAGAGGTTTTTGATATATTTAGAAAAGATTTAAAAAATAAAAGTGTAAAAATCACTAATTTAGGAAATATATTATATAGGTTCTTAAATAATAATCCCAATGTTGGTTCAGGCCTAATATATTTAAATGATTATAAGAAAAAGGAC
Source organism: uncultured Tissierellaceae bacterium (assembly GCA_964604235.1). GTDB lineage: Bacteria > Bacillota > Clostridia > Tissierellales > Tissierellaceae > CAZRYA01. The sequence goes on from CAZRYA010000221.1 coordinate 2,568, forward strand.
TAGATAGTCCTTTTTCTCTATATATTTTTTAATTTTACTAATATATAATTATAGAATAAGACTTATTAAGGAGTGATGAAATGAGTAAACTATCTTTGGATTATATTGTGTCTAAAGTTGACGATATTAATATGCTGCCTAATGTGTTACAGGAGATTATAGTCATATCTGATGATCCTAATTCCACCATTACCGATATGGAAAATGTCATATTAAAGGATCAGACCCTTACTACTAAAGTTTTAAGATTGGCCAATTCTGCCTACTATGGATATGCTAGGAGAATTTCTACCATATCTCAAGCGACTATCTTATTAGGTTTTAAAACGATTAAAAGCATTGCTCTAGCATCTACTGTTAGTAAGTATATGACGGCTGAATTAAAAGGATACGCCTTAGAAGAAAACCAATTATGGCAGCAATCGCAAACCTGTGCCATTATAGCTAGATATATTAGTAAGCTTACTAAAAAAGCAGACCCTGAAGAAGCCTATATAGCAGGTCTTTTAAGGGATATCGGGAAAACTATATTAAATCAAAATATGCTTAAAGAATATGAAGAAGTCTCTAAGCTAGTCAGTGAAGATGGTATTTCTTTCCTCCAAGCGGAAGAGATGGTATTTGGATTTAACCATGGAGAAATTGGGG
>CAZRYA010000222.1:0-3154 GCA_964604235.1 uncultured Tissierellaceae bacterium
ATAGAAATAATTTCAACAGGGGGGACTTCTAAAGTCTTAAAGGATGCTGGAATCCCAATAGTAGAAATAGATGAGGTTACTAATTTCCCAGAGATACTAGGAGGTAGGGTAAAGACTTTAAATCCCAATATCCATGGGGGAATTTTGTATAGGAGAGACTTAGATTCAGATGTAGAGACTGTTAGCGAAATGGGAATAGGACCTATAGATTTAATAGAAAATATAGATATAGGAGGGCCATCAATGATTAGGGCAGGTGGCAAGAACTTCAAATATGTTACAACTATTATAGATCCTAGTGACTATGGCCTAGTCTTAAGTCAAATAGAAGAAAATGGAGACACTGATTTAGAAACTAGGAGCTACTTGGCTAGAAAAGTTTTTAACTATACTTCTTATTATGATACTTTAATTTCAAATTATTTTAACCAAGTAGAAGATGTTAAGTTTCCAGAAACTTTAACCCTAGCATATAAGGGAGGAGAAGTTTTAAGATACGGAGAGAATCCCCACCAAGAAGGGGCATTTTATAGGGAGGTTACTGGGACTAGGGGAAGTTTGGCTGCCTATGAACAAATTCATGGAAAAGACCTGTCCTTTAATAATATAAATGATGCAAATGGAGCCTTGGAGGCTTTAAAAGAATTTGAAGAGCCCACAGTTGTAGCAGTTAAACATGCAAATCCTTGTGGAATAGGAAGTGATTCTGATATTTTTAAGGCCTATTTAAAGGCCTATGACTCAGATCCTATTTCAATATTTGGTGGAATAATTGCTGCAAATAGGGAAATAGATTTTAGGTTAGCAGAAAAGATAAGTGAAATATTTATAGAAGTTGTAATGGCACCTAGTTACACTGATGAAGCCATAGAAATTTTATCTAGGAAGAAAAATATAAGGTTGCTTAAAATAGAAGATATATTAAAAAATGATTATTTAGAAAAGGATATAAAGAAGGTTCTAGGGGGAATATTAGTTCAAGACAGAGACGATAAGCTATTTGGACTTGACCTAGAATTAGTAACTGAGAAAAAGCTATCTAAAGACTTAGAGGAGGATTTAGAATTTGCTTGGAAAGCAGCCAAGGCCGTTAAATCAAATGGGGTTGTAATAGTAAAGAACAAGGCAACTATAGGAATTGGGCTTGGAGAGGTCAACAGGGTTTGGGCAGTTAAAAATGCAATTGAAAGAGCTGGTGAGGAAGTAAAAGGGGCAGTACTTGCTTCAGATGGATTCTTTCCATTTAAAGATTCTATAGAGGCCTTAGGTGAAGCCGGTATAGCGGCAGTTATCCAGCCAGGTGGTTCCATAAAGGATGAAGAAGTAATTGAAGAAGCTAATAATAGGAATATGGCTATGATATTTACAGGCATGAGGCACTTTAAACATTAAAAGGAGGCTATTATGAAAGTTTTAGTAGTAGGTAGTGGTGGTAGAGAACATACTATTTGTAAGAAGTTAAAGGCAGATGGACTTGAAGAAATATATTGTGCTCCAGGAAATGGTGGTACTTCTTTAGTGGCAACTAATGTAGATATTAAAAGTGATGATATTGAGGAATTAGTAAATTTTGCAAGGGCTAATAAAATAGACATGACCATAGTTGGTCCAGAATTACCTCTAGTAATGGGAATTGTCGATAGGTTTGAAGAAGAGGGACTAAAAGTATTTGGACCTAATAAAGCTTCAGCTAGACTGGAAGGCAGCAAGGACTTTTCTAAGATGTTTATGGAAAAGTATGGAATATACACAGCTAGATATAGGTCTTTTACCAATTATGAAGATGCAATTAAGGGAATAGAGGAATTTTCCTATCCCTTAGTTATAAAAGCAGATGGACTTTGCCTAGGTAAGGGAGTTATTATTTGTAAAAACCTAGAAGAAGCAGACAAGACTTTAAAGGAAATTCTAAAAGACAAGGTATTTGGAAATGAAGGCAATAAGGTAGTAGTAGAAGAGTTTTTAGACGGTATAGAAGCATCTTTACTTTGCTTAGTTTCTAAAAATAAAATAGTTCCTTTGGAAGCCGCCAAAGACTATAAAAAAATCTTTGACGGTGACTTAGGACCTAATACAGGTGGAGTTGGTTGTTATAGCCCAAGTCCCCTATTTACAAAAGAGTTTAATTGCCAAGTAGAAGGTATTTTAAGAAATATAGAACTTGGATTTGAAGGGGAAGGATTAAGCTTTACAGGGGTCTTGTTTATAGGTTTTATGATAGTTAATGGTCAAGCAAAAGTTTTAGAATTTAATACGAGATTTGGTGACCCAGAAACTCAAGTAGTCCTTCCAAGATTAAAGTCTAATCTATATGAAGTATTAGATAGGACAATAGATGGAAATTTGGAAGAGGCTGATTTGATTTGGGACTTAAGGAAATCACTAACAGTTATCCTGACCTCTAGAGGATATCCAGAAAGTTATGAGAAGGGTTATTTAATTGAGGGACTAGATGAGATGGATGAAGATATAATTGTAGTTCATAATGGAACAGAAAAAAAAGATGGAAGGTTTTATACAAGTGGAGGTAGGGTATTATCTATAATAAGCCTAGGGAATGATTTTGAATCTATTAGGCAGCTTATATATGCCAATATAGAAAAAATTAACTATGAGGGAAAACAGTATAGAAAAGATATAGGGATAATTTAAAAAGGCAGGGTTACCTGCTTTTTTTAATAAAATGATTTTAAATAATAGACCTATCTGTTATAATAATGAATTGAAGGTGTATATTTAAAGTTAATCAATTGTTAAGTAAGAGTATTTTTGAAAATTCCCTATTAAAAAAGGAGGAATTAGTATGAAGACTGATGTTCAGATTGCACAAGAAGCCCAAATGCTACCAATAGTAGAGGTGGCTAAAGAGTTAGGAATAAATGAAGACTATTTAGTTAATTATGGTAAATATAAGGCTAAAATATCCTTAGATTTATTAGATGAGTTAAAAACTAAAGAGGATGGAAAGCTTATTTTAGTAACTGCAATAAATCCAACTCCAGCAGGAGAGGGAAAAACAACAACCAATATAGGTCTAGCAATGGGCTTAAATAAAATTGGTAAGTCAGCCATAACAGCTATAAGAGAACCTTCTTTAGGACCAAGTTTTGGTATTAAGGGTGGGGCAGCAGGTGGTGGATATTCACAAGTAGTT
>CAZRYA010000223.1:0-3138 GCA_964604235.1 uncultured Tissierellaceae bacterium
AGATATAAAAAAATGCTGGAAGGAATTTCTTCCCCCCAACATTAATTATAGAACCAATTTTTATAATTTTACGAAGCCTTTGATCCTATCCCAAACAATTTTTATTAAAACTGCATAAATAGGAATAGAAATAGCTTGTTTAGCTGCTGCTGAAGTCATATAGAACCAAAAAGTATTCTTGCCATAGAGCATAACCCTAAAGATTGGAACCAGAATAACCGAAGTTATAGTTTGGCCTATAAAAATGCCAACTAGTATTTTCCAAAGTTTAAACTCAGGATACTTATCACCAAGTAGTTTAGTAGTGACAATAACTGGAATTGCACCAGTTAAAGCTGATGTAAGTGCAAATAGAGGATTAAAGCCGAAGCTAGATGGCCTAACTATAAAGCCTACCAAGTCAGCAACAAATCCTACTATAAATCCCATTATAGGCCCTAGGACATAACCCGAAAAGATAATCGGGAATCCTCCAAAACTTACACTACCAATCCTAAGAGAGTTAATAACCACGGATAAGGCTACAAAAACACTAGCATAAACAAGTTTTTGTACATTAAAACTTTTACTTTTTTCCATAAAAAAACTCCTTTCTTATATGACCTGCACATAAGAAAGAAGTTTTACTTCGATCTATATGGCAGTGAACGCGACAATAAACCGCAAGCTTTGCTTTTCGTTTTGAGACAACGTTCCATTCTCAAACACTTAACGTATATTATCTACTCTGTCATAAATATTATATTTGTATTAATCATATCACATAACTTGATTTAAGTCATTATTATTTTAGTAAAGACTACCTATTACTTCTTCTATTTTTTCTATAATTATATTAGAAGAAATTATATCTTCTGCCTTGTTAATATCTAGGTTCATGACCCTATCTTTGTCTAAGAAAGGAATGGATTTCCTAAGCTCATTATAGGCAATTGAAGTTCCTTTTCCAAGGCCAGAATTTCCTCTTAGGTCAATTGCTTGACAAGCAGCAAGATATTCCATAGCAAGAACTTTCCTACTGTTTCCAAGAATTTCTCTAGCCTTTCTTGCAGCAATTGTTCCCATAGAAACATGGTCTTCTTGATTGGCAGAGGAAGGAATAGAGTCTACACTGGCTGGATGGGCAAGGACTTTGTTTTCAGAAACTAGAGAAGCAGCTGAATACTGGACAATCATAAAGCCAGAGTTAACTCCACCTTTTTCAACTAAGAAACCTGGTAAACCTTCACTTAAAGCAGGGTTAACCAATCTTTCAAGCCTCCTTTCTGAAATATTTGCAAGTTCAGCAATTCCAATAGCTAAAAAGTCAAAAGTAATAGCCATAGGTTGACCATGAAAGTTACCACCTGAAATAATATGTTCTTCATCTACAAATATAAGTGGATTATCAGTTGCTGCATTAATTTCAATTTCTACAAGATTTTTTACATAGTTAAAACAATCCTTACTGGCGCCATGAACTTGAGGCATACACCTTAAAGAATATGCATCCTGAACTTTTATATCCCCTTGTTCTGTGGTCATATTACTTGAGTAAATTTTCTGCTGCATTTATTTGTCCCATATGGCCACGAGCCTTATGGACTTTTTCATCAAAAGCAGTAGTAATACCTCTTAAGGCTTCAACTGTTAAACTACCAACTATATCAGCAGTTTTACTAAGGTTTATAGCATCATAAACAGTTAGGGCTCCTATAGAAGTTAAAGCCTGTGTTCCATTAATAAGGGCCAAACCTTCTTTAGAAGTAAGTTCTACTATTGATATATTGGCTTTTTCCATAGCCTGTCTTCCAGGAAGCCTCATACCTTCAAAATAAGCCTCTCCTTCACCTATCATAACTAAAACCATATGTGAAAGGGGAGCAAGGTCTCCACTGGCTCCAAGGGAACCTTTTTCTGGTATTACTGGAATAACATTTTTATTTAACATTTCTATTAGTGTATTTAAAGTAGAAAGTCTAATTCCTGAATGTCCTTTAGCAAGAGCATTTGCACGAAGAAGCATAATACCACGAACTACTTCTAAATCGAGAGCTTCTCCAACTCCACAAGAGTGACTAATTATTAAATTCCTCTGTAGAGCCTTTGTATCATCTTGGCTGATAACGACATTACTAAATTTTCCAAATCCTGTAGTTATTCCATAAACCACCTTACCAGCTTCTACTAGTTCGTCTACAAGTTTACGCGAAGAATTTACATTATTAATTGCATCTTCTGTTAGTTCTACTTTTTGATTAAATCTGGAAACTTTTATGAAATCTTCTAGTTTCAAGTTATTGCCATCAATAAATAGATTTTTCATTTTACCCCTCCTAAATAATTTTACTTGACTACTTTCGCTACTTAGTACTATATTTGAATAAAGTAAATAAAAAAGCCATAGAATAGTCTATGGCTAAAATTCAATATAGTTTTTAAGATTTTATAAGAAGTAGTCATAATATCCCTCTTTTATACAATAATATTATCCTAAATATAATATCATAATTTTAAGAAAATTACAATATATCAATATTAGTGTTAATGAAGTTGATTAAGGGGTATAATAGAATAAAGACTAAAAAGGGAGGAATTATTTTGAATAAAAGACAAGACGTTGTAACTATGGGTGGAAGCAAGATGACATTATTAGGTGATGAAATTAAAGTAGGGGATAAGGCACCAGAATTTACTTTATTGAAAACAGATTTAAGCCCATATAGCTTAAGTGATGCAGGTAATAAGGTTAAGATAATATCTGTAGTTCCATCCTTAGATACGGGAGTTTGTGAATTACAAACTATAAACTTTAATGAAATGGCATCAGAATTAGGAGATGTAGTTATTTTAACTATTTCAGAAGACTTACCTTTTGCACAAGCTAGATTCTGTGGAGCTCAAGGAATTGATAAGGTTATAACTTTATCTGACCATATGGAAACAGAATTTGGTTTAAAATATGGATTTTTGATGGAAGAATTAAGACTGTTAGCTAGGGGAATAGTAGTATTAGACCAAGATAATAATGTTAAATATGTAGAGTATGTTGGAGAGGCAACTAATCATCCAGATTATGATAAGGCATATGAAGCTGCCAAGGCTTTGATATAATAAAAAATGATTTAATTTTATAATTTTAGCCCTAAGTCAAACTGT
>CAZRYA010000224.1:0-3114 GCA_964604235.1 uncultured Tissierellaceae bacterium
TAAAACAATAAATTTTGCCTCGCATATAAACCATATATTTTTAATGGACATGTTCACGTGAACAAAAAAGCATTGAATGTCATCTGTACATTCAACGCCTTAAAACCAGTATGATTGGCCTGTCTATAAGTCAGTCTATATTTAATATTTTTATTATTCATTAAAATACCTCATATAACTTGTTTACTGTTGGTAATTTCCTAATACTCTTATTAAAAGCCCAATATAAGGATACTATTATAATAATTATGCTTGCTACAAGTATTACTTGTGAACTTCCAGCGACTTGTCCTAGCCAACCTCCAAAAAGCGCTCCAATTGGTGCCATTAAGGTAGACATCCCAACCATCGCTCCCATCGCACTTCCTATTTTCCCTTTAGGAACTATCATCTGTACCATCGTTTGAGCATAAACATTTACTACTCCTACTACAAACCAGCCTAATGCATAAAGTCCAATTGCTAGGTACTTGTTTGTTTGTAAATATGAAACTCCTATCCAAGATACACCTACTATAGCCATTCCAAAAATATATAAGCGTCCTAAAGAAAGATTTTTTAAAAATGATAAGCTTGAAAATAGCGACCCTAAAAGTACTCCTAGCCCCATCGCTCCAAGCATAAAGCTATAAAAAACCCTATCGTTTGTAAAGGCGGGTAAAACTGCGCTAATGGATGTAGCAGAGAAGTTTATAAATACAATTCCTAGTACTAAAGCAAATATTCTAGCATCCTTAAACAAGCTTACACCTTCTTTAAGCTGTATAAAGTGTCCTTTTATAAAATTTTTATCATTACTTTCAGCTAATGTATTATATTCTGTAACTTTTCTTGAAAGTAGTAAGAATAGTAGCCCCGTAATAATAAATGTCACACTATCTACATAAAAAGCAACCATGAATCCAAATATCGATATAATAACCCCCGCTAGAGTATCAAAAATAGCATTAGAACCTTGATACGCCATAGTCATTAAAGAATTTCCTATAACTAGCTTATCCTCAGATAATATTTTTGGTAATAGAGAAATCTGTGCAGGATAAACTAGCTGGTTTACCAATGAAATAATCGGCATAATAATCATAATATGATAAACTCTTAGCATTCCAAAAATATATAAGACTGGTACTATTAAAATCAAAGTCGCCTGAATAAACTGACTATTCGTCAAAAACTTTTTAATATTAATCCTATCAAGTATTGGACTAAGTAATAGCTGGATAATTGCTGTTGATGATGTTAAAAATAGCATAATTCCTGAATACATGGTTGAACCTGTCATTTCATATACTAACAATGTCGATGCAATAGAATACAAACTATCTCCAAAATTAGTTATAAGCCTTCCTAATAGTAAAATATAAAAATCCTTATTTTTAATCATTTTTAACGCACCCTTTCTATTTAACGTTTAATTTTATTTGACCGTCTGTTATTTTTTTCCGGTAAGCTTATTACTTACCGGTTCTTTAATCTATCTTATAAATTTGTACTTGAAATGTTTCTTTCTCAGTATCTTCTAAATTATATCTACTAATCAACTTATCAAGCTCTTTTGAAAACTCACTATATTTTCTGGAATCTATCTTAAAGCTAAAGATATTTTTTTGTAAATTATTATTGAATATTTCACTATTAGGAATAAATGCCTTAGCTACAGGTAGAAAATACTTTTGTGTGATACCATTGATAAGCTCAGTATCTACAACTTCTATGATTCCATTTTCTTCTAAAATCTTTAAATGATAATGAATTTTCGAACGACTAGCTCCTATCACATCAGATAAATCTTGAGCTGTTTTAGGAGTAGTCCCTAAAGTCATAATTATTTCTAATCTTATAGGATCACTTACTATGTTTATCTCTTCCAATGAATTTAAAATATGAACTTCTTTCAAGGTCTAATCTCCTTTCCTTACCGATTGAAATAATTATATATTAATAACTTCACTCTGTCAAGTATTTTTTAACGTTAAATATATTGTCATTGGTTTGAATTTCTTAAATTCTTAAATCCAAAAGAGTAATTTTTACTTTTCTTGAAACCCTTAAACTTTCTACACCTAAAATTTTGTACGCATTCGCGTATTTTCTAACAATACTTTTATCTGAGATTCCAAATTCCCTTGCTATATTTTTATATCCTTTTTCTCCATTTAAATATGCTATTATAACCTTCATTTTAAATTCTCTATTATATTTTGACATACAAAAACTGATCTCCTTAAAATTGGATTTTTAGGTCCAAATTTTTGGGGTCAGTTCATTCTGTGGCTCTCTTATATTACATTATTAAATTCTTAAACATAATACATTTTAGTTTTTATAATTATGGTAATGCTCTCAGAGTCATTTTGAAAATCAAAAAGTCGTAATATCTTATTATCTTCACTTGGCATCCTCCTGCCCAATCAAAATAGTCACCATCTTTAACCATTATATCTACATTAACAGGTTTCACTCTTCTTAAGGTCTCACAAAATTCAATTCCAAATTGTTTTTGTTCTTGTGGTAAATCTTTCAAGACTTCTTCCGCTTGCAACAACCTAAGAGATTTCCTTTTACCAGAGATATATTCACTATCTATTTCACTAGCAACTACTTTAATATTTGGATACTTTTCTTTTAGCTCTGATAAGGCACCCATATGATCATTGTCATGATGTGTAATCAATACTTTGGTCAGCGAATTAGGATCTATACCTTTTGATTTCATTTCATCTTCCAATAAAGTTAAAAAGTTAGGATAACCACAATCAACTAAGACAACATCATTTTTATCTATTAATAAAACGGGATTTATAGTTTGTATTTCATTTCCATACTCAAAATTAATGTCTAACATTAATTTTTTGTTCATCCTAATTTTATCTACCTTATATAAAAACAATTTCATTTTTTACCCATGCTTTACCTTGTCATAACTGTAATTACCTTATGTCATCTATGAAACACCCCTAAAAAAAGGGGCCCAAAACGGTGTTTTTTCGCTCTTTTTTTGCTCCAAAATTGTCCCAAAACCACTGCATGTTGTGGTTGACTTCTATTATTTTCCTCTGAACCACAATACGTCATCAGAATTGCTGCCTCCGCCGTAGAATGTTCCCAATCAGC
>CAZRYA010000225.1:0-1294 GCA_964604235.1 uncultured Tissierellaceae bacterium
CCTATAACCACTATCAGATACAAATGCCTTCCTTATTTTTCTACCATCCTCTGTTCTTATAGGAATATTTTGAAGATTAGGCTCTGTACTGCTTATTCTGCCTGTTGTAGTCACAGTTTGATTAAAGGTAGTATGAATTCTACCATCGTCTTGTCTAATCAATTCTTTTAATCCATCTATATAAGTTGATTTCAACTTTACAATTTGCCTATACCTAGATATATAATCTATTATTTCATGTTGACCTTCCAATTTTTCTAACACTTCTGCATTGGTCGAATATCCTGTTTTCGTTTTCTTTATAACAGGTAACTGTAACTTATCAAATAAGACTTCTCCCAATTGCTTAGGAGAATTAATATTAAACTCCATTCCTGCTAAATCATATATTTTATTAGTTAAACTTTCAATCTCTCCACTGTATTCCTTGTCTAGCTGGTTCAGTTCATCGACATTTACCTTGAAACCATAATACTCCATACTAGCAAGAACTTTAACCAAAGGTAGCTCCACCTCATAATACAGCCTTATCATTTCTTGCTCTTCTATGGTTTTCTTTATAATAGGTTCAACAGATTCAACTATATTTAAAGTATGACCTAGATAATCATTTAACTCTTCAACTTCTAAATCAGAATAAAAGATTTTCTTCTTGCCCTTGCCTAATAATTCTTCTTCCGTTTGAACAGAATAACCTAAATATTCCCTGCTTAAGTCATTGATTTCGTAAGAAGTTTGAGAGGGATTTATTAAATACTGGCCTACTACAGAATCAAAGTCTATTCCCTTGATTTCAATTCCTTCTCTGAATAATAGGCTAATATCTGATTTCAGATTATGGCCTGTTTTATGAATTTCTTCATCTTCAAATACAGGCTTTAAGTCGAGTAAATTAAGATTTTCTCCATCTATTATATAAATACTAGCTCCCCTAGGCTTTATAGCAAGTCGATTTATCTTACCACCTATATAGTCATCTCCATCTACTAAAAACTTAAAAGCAAATGACTTAGCCTCTCCTATCTCTTCAAGGAGGATTTTAATTTCATCTCCTCCAATATAAGCCATAATAAGTTCTTCCCTTTCAACCTTGTCTTGAACCTTTCCATACTTTTCAATTAAACTCTTAAATTCAAGCTTTTCATACAAACTAACCAGTTCCTCTACATTAGGTTCACCTATTTTAAAATCTTCTATATCATGTTCTAGGGGAACATCAGTTATAATAGTTCCAAGCCTTCTACTCATATAAGCTGTAGATTCATTTTCTATTAAGTTTTCCTTTAACTTCTTA
>CAZRYA010000225.1:1304-3080 GCA_964604235.1 uncultured Tissierellaceae bacterium
TCTAGATTTTCATAAATTCCTTCAATTGTCTTGTATTCTTTTAACAACTTAAGACCAGTTTTCTCACCAATCCCCGGCACTCCTGGAATATTATCAGACTTGTCTCCCATAAGACCCTTTAGGTCTATTAATTCTTCAGGAGTGATTCCATATTCATCTATTATTCCATCCCTATCATAAGCCTTTACTTCTGTTATCCCTTTTTTAGTTATATAGACCCTAGTCTTATCCGTAGCAAGTTGTAAGTAATCTTTATCTCCAGTTACCAAAACAACTTCCTTCCCTTGATTTTCTCCAATCTTTGCAATAGTTCCAGCAATATCATCTGCCTCATACCTGTCCATTTCTAAGTACTTTATATTTAATTTATCAAGAACATCTCTTACGATGGGAAACTGTTGTTTAAGTTCTGATGGGGTTGACTGCCTATTTCCCTTATAGTCTTGGTATTCCTCATGCCTAAAAGTGGGACCACTTTTATCCAGTACAACTGCTAAATATTCTGGGTTTTGTTCATCTAAAACCTTATATAACATAGTTAAAAAACCATAGATACCATTGGTATAAATTCCTTCTTTAGTATTCAGCAGGGGCAGTGCATAAAAGGCCCTATATAATAAAGAACTTCCATCTATAATTACAATTTTTTCTTTACTCAAAATCATCACTCCTAATCCTTGTATACCTTTAAGTATATAGTAAAAGAGTTTTTCAGTAAACTAATTTAAATAATTATATTGTTTTTTTCTGCTATTTATGTTAATATTACTATTATTGAATATGTCGAAGTGGTGGAACTGGCAGACGCGTCGGACTCAAAATCCGATGGTAGCAATACCGTGGGGGTTCGATTCCCCCCTTCGGCACCAGTAAAATAGAGCTGAAGCTTATATAAGCTTCAGCTCTATTTATTATTTTTATTTTGTACTTTTAGTGGAATGATTTATTAATTTCTGGTTCATTGTCAAATATTGGGGGATAAATTCTAAAAGATATACTTTTTTACAGATATTGCTTAAGGTTCTTTATTCTCTTAATTTATCAAAAATATACATAATTAATCCCATGGTCATTCTTCAATATTTACCAATAAAAGAAATATTTTCATAATGCTTTTTACCACAAGGAACACACTTAAATCTTCTTTTTCCTAAAACTAAAATAGACTTGATTCCAAGTATGGGAAATGTCTTTAAGAGTTTGGATTTTATAGTCATGAATGTGTGATTTTAAAGACTTACACTGGTATGCTAGGATTCAGTTTTTAAAAAGAATTTCGCAATAACTTATATACTTTATTATGTATAACAAGTTATTAGCTACATTGTATTTGAAGTCGACATAAAAATGCCGTAAAATTCATTTCTGAACAATACGGTATTTAGAAAAATATTCGATTTTATAGTTTAATTATTGAATAAGAAAAATGCTTACTAAAAATTATTTTTATACTTCTTTAAACATGAAAAGAACATGTTCTGCATCTGAGAAATTATTTTTCCTGTAAAACTTTGGTGCAGGTGTAAAACGGTTTGTTGTCAATGTAAAACCAACTAAATTATGTTCTTTAATATAGTTTTCAACTACATTTAGTAACTCTGTTCCATATCCTTGTCTTTGAAGTTCAGGAGATATAAAAATTTCGTCAATAAAAATTTCACTATTATTACACCAAATTTTTTCATGGCAGAATATAGCACCTTTGATTTCATCATCTAGCGATAATACATATCCAATGAATTTTTTACATTCCGCATAATCCCTCAAATAGTCTTT
>CAZRYA010000226.1:0-3065 GCA_964604235.1 uncultured Tissierellaceae bacterium
TACATCTTCTACTATTTTTTCCTCATTATTCATATTTTTATTCTCACCTTTATTCCTATTCTTTTTATTTTTTCTATTTTTTTTCTCCTTTCCCTTCCCTTCTTTATTCTTTATATCTTCTACTTTTTTGACCTCTTCAACTGGCTTTTTTTCTAAGACCTCTGGTTGTGGGCTGATTTCAACCTCACCTTCACCAATAAATAGCGCCTTTACAACTTCAGCATCAGACTTGTCTATAGAACTCATATGGCTTCCAACTTCAATTCCAAGTTCTTTTATCTTCTCAATTAATTCTTTGCTTTGTATTTCTAATTCCTTTGCCAATTCATATACTCTTATTTTCAATATTCCTCCACCTCCACATTATTTAAGGTGACATAAGTAGGCTATTCTATAAGCTCTTTTAAACTTTCGTACTTTTCTTTAGTCACTTCTGTTTCTAAAGCTTTTGATATTTTATCAGCTTTTTCAGCTTTATTAAAACAATCTTTATTCTTGCATATATAAGCTCCTCTACCATTAACCCTGCCTGTCTCATCAATCTCAATATTTCCATCTGTAGTTCTAACTACTCTTATTAGATCAGACTTAGGCTTACTTTCGTTACAGCCTATACACTTTCTTAAAGGTATCTTCTTCATCTTCATAATATCACCTTCTAGATTTTAATTTTCTTCCATACTATCTATTATATCAATTTTTTCACTATTTTCTAATACTTCTTCACTGTCTAGCCCAAGCTCATCTTCTTGAATAAGCTCTCCACTTTTATAGCCATCATACTTACTCAAATCCAATGTTCCACTTTCAAGCTCTTCGTTAAACTGACTTTCAGATTTTATATCAATTTTCCAGTTGGTAAGCTTAGCAGCTAATCTTGCATTTTGACCTTCTTTACCTATGGCTAAAGACAGTTGATAATCAGGAACAACTACAATTGCAGTCTTTGATCTTTCATCTACAATTACATCTACAACCTTTGATGGACTTAAGCTGTTGGCAATAAACTCAGCCATGTCTTTGCTCCAAATAATTATGTCTATTTTTTCTCCTCTTAGTTCATCTACAATTACCTTAACCCTAGATCCTTTAAAGCCAACACAAGCTCCCAATGGATCTACATCAGGGTCTTTAGAAAATACTGCTATCTTAGTTCTAGATCCCGCTTCTCTTGAAATTGAAAATATTTCAACTACTCCCTCATTTATCTCAGGGACTTCTAGTTCAAAAAGTCTTTTAACAAGACCAGGATGAGATCTGGATAAAATAATTTGTGGACCTTTAGTCGTCTTCTTAACCTCTAAGATAAGTAATTTTAACCTATCTCCTTGTTCATATTCCTCTCCTTCAATCTGCTCTGTTGGAGGCAATATAGCTTCTGTCTATAAAGATTGTTCTTACTAATCCTTTGAATCATTCCAGTAATTACTTCATTTTCCCTGTTTATAAAATCGTCAAAAATTACATCTCTCTCTGCATCCTTTATTCTTTGAATAACTACTTGCTTAGCTGTTTGAGCTGCAATCCTCCCAAAATCTCTTGGAGTTATTTCGATCTTAACAGTATCTCCAATTTCAAACTTAGTGTTTATTTCTATTACCTCGTCTAAAACCTCTTCAACGACTTCCTTAGATGCCAACACTTTTACTTGACCATTTTCTCTATTCATCTCAACTTCTACATTTGTAGATGCTCCAAAGTTTTTCTTATAACTTGATATTAAAGCTGACTCTAGTGCTTCAAATATAATATCTTTAGAAATGCCCTTCTCCTTTTCAATTTCAACTAAGGCATTTATAAAATCTTCATTCATCAATACTTCCTCCTTAAAAGTTTATAACCAATTTTATTAGAGATATATTTTCCTTTTGCAAAATAATATCTTCATCTTTATCTACGCTTATTTTTATTGTATTATCGTCATAAGATTCTAAAAAACCTTGGATTTTTTTAACACCATTTATATTTTTATACAGGCTTATTTCTATTTCCTTGCCTAAGTTCCTTCTTAAATCATCATCAGTCTTAAGGGGCCTATCCAATCCCGGAGATGATACTTCTAGGTAATATGGCATGTCTATTGGATCCTCTTCATCTAATTTTTCACTTACTAACTCACTCATAGATTTACAATCATCAAAGTTTATTCCATCTTCTTTATATATATACATCCTTAGATAATAGTCCGATCCCTCTTTTTCAAATTCTACTTCAACAAGTTCATAGCCCAATTTATCTGCTGCTTCTTCCACTATAGGACTTATGCTTTTTAAAATGCTTTTCTTGTTCATAATATCACCTCCTGTAAATAGTCTTTTTTTATAAAAAAGCAAGAGTGGGTTACCCCACTCTTTCTAGAAAATTTATTTATTACGACTTGATTATATCACCTTTTGACAATAAAATCAAATATTAAAAAGACTCATCTGGTTACTGTCAGGCAGGTCTTCAAGACAGCCATGATTAACTAAAACTTCTAGAGTAGGTTTACTTACCTTTCCCCTTTGCATAAGGTCCTCCCTCGATAGAAATTCACCTTTTCCCCTCTCTTCCACTATCTTCCTAGCAGCATTTTCTCCTAGGCCCTCTAAGCTTTTAAGAGGAGGTAGGATTCCATCATCAGTTAATAAAAATTTATCACTATCTGATTTATATAGGTCTACCTTGGAAATTTTGTAACCTCTCATATACATTTCAAGGACTACTTCTAATACCGTTAGAAGGTTTTTTTCCTTAGTTGTTGCCCCAAAGCCTAGCCCTTCTATTTCTTTTATCTTATCCTTAACATGATCTTTTCCCTGAATTACTAAGTCTGCATCAAAATCACTTGCCTTTATTGTGAAGTAGGTAGCGTAAAATGCTTCCGGATAATAAACCTTATAATAGGCAATTCTAAAGGACATCATGACATAAGCTGCTGCATGGGCCTTAGGGAACATGTATTTTATCCTCTTACATGATTCAATATACCAATTTTCAACTCCTAGATTTCTCATTAAAGTCTCATCTTCATCTGTAAGTCCCTTACCCTTCCTAACCTTTTCCATTATTTTAAAGGCCTTTTC
>CAZRYA010000227.1:0-1232 GCA_964604235.1 uncultured Tissierellaceae bacterium
TACAATCATAGTATACTCACTAAAATCAACGTCTTCAATTAACTTGTCTGCAACCCAGGCAGCCACCCTACCTGTTATTTCAATACAGTGTTTTTTTCTCTCAGGACTTTGGAAATTATCCCCTGCCCATTGCCTAGTAATAACCCTACAGCAAGTTGACCCATATTCTTCTTTTATGTAGTCGTGTAATTCAGCTGCAAGTGGGAACATTTCATCCTGCATTTTTTCACCATGAGTCCTACCATAGACCATTCCAATGGCCATTTGTCCACCACTTACTGCTCCACAAAGACAACCAGACTTACCCATTCCTATAGGAAAGCCAGATGCCAATTTTACCACATCATCAGTGTAAGGATTTCCCAATAGATTATTTATAGTGTGGGCAACTGCTTCAGAACAGAAAAATTCTCCCCTATCAAAGTATCCTTCGGCTTCTGTTTGTACTTGTTTTATCAATTCTTCTCTAGTCATACTTTCACCCCTATAATTTTTTTTGTAAATAAAATACGATTTTGTAAAATAATAATATCATTTACAGGAGTAAGCTACAATAATTTAAACTAATACCTATTCTGGTTAGTATAAGTATTGGCTATAGTTATTAAAAGTTCATAAGAAAAATCAATATAAGCTTAAATATATGATTATTTAAGGCTTAAAATTTTTGCAGGACAGTTTTCGATACAAGTCGAACACTTAATGCAGTTAATGTCATCAAAAGTATTTTCACTAGACCAATTTTTATGGGGTTCCAACTGTAGAGGACATACTTTTGAGCATTTGCCACAGTTATAGCAGGCCTTAGTATCTGAAATACTAAGCTTAACATTTGTAGCTTTATTTATTCCTAATTTGGTTGCCAGTTTATGGGATGCCTTTTGCATAGTTCCCATGGGACAAAAGTTGCACCAAGTTCTAGGGCTTATAAAGACTGCTAAAAGGCCACCAACTATTAGAACCATTAGATAGGTATTGACAAATAAAAAGCCTAGTTTATCTAAAAAATCATATTGGCCCCAGTTGCTAAAGACTCCAATCATTTTTCTAGAAAAATTAAACATAAAAAATAAGAAAAATCCTCCTGCCATGAATTTAGATTTCAGAAAATTGGGAAAGCTAATATTTCTACTTGGCTTAAGTAGAAGCTTGTCAAATAGACTTCCATGGGGGCAAATATTTCCACACCAATACCTTCCCTTAAAAAGTGATGTGACTAAAAGGCCTGTCAT
>CAZRYA010000227.1:1242-3040 GCA_964604235.1 uncultured Tissierellaceae bacterium
AAGCCCAGCTTAGGTCGCCATAGGCCTCCTATGGCGACTAGCAAGGTTATAATCCAGGCATAATCTCTTAAAAAAGTAAAAGTTCTCTTTGTTTTTATGTACTTAGTTTGCATATAAATCTCCTTTCATATACCGTGATAGGGTATAGTATATAATATAAATATAAATAAGGCAATATTAAATTTAGAATAAAAAATCCTGGGTGCTCTTTTACACCCAGGATTTTTTTAATATTTATTTTTATGCTTCTTAAGATTTTTTTGTTGTTTGGATATGGACTTAGCCCATTCTTTTTTATTTTCTGTAGCCTTAAGCCTATTTTCCATAAATTTGGCTTCTCTTTTTAATTTCAAGTAGCTATTCCACCTATCAGGGTCTAGCTGGCCAGATTCAAGAGCCAATTGGACTCCACATTCTGGTTCGGATTCATGTTTACAGTCGGAAAACCTGCAAAGTCTAAAGAGACTTTCTACATCAGCAAAACTTTCGCTAAGGCCAGTATCCACACTCCAGATACCTAATTCTCTCATACCAGGTGTATCTATTATCATTGACTTATTATCCAATATTATAAGCTGCCTGTTAGTTGTAGTATGCCTGCCCTTACTATCATCTTCCCTTATTTCATTTACACTCATAATATCACTTCCAAACAGCTTATTTACCAAACTGGATTTGCCTACACCACTAGAGCCAAGAAGGACAATTGTCTTACCAGTTTGTAGGTATTTATCTAAAAGTTCAAAGCCCTTGTTTTGAAAAGAACTTATGGGAATAATATCTACACCAAAAGCTACATCTTCAATTTTTTCTATAAAGTTATCTATATTTTCAACCAAATCGGACTTGGTCAGTATAATGATTGGAATAGCTCCAGATTCCCATGCTATGGCTAGGTATCTCTCTAATCTAGCCTTATTGAAGTCATGGTTTAGAGATTGAACTATGAATACATAATCAAAATTGGCTGCAATGGGCTGCTCTCCTTTTCCCTTGTCTGGATCTTTTCTAGAAAAATAAGTCCTTCTAGGAAGTGTTTCTAGGATTGTCGAATCTCCCACTTCATTATAGTCAAAAACTACAAAATCCCCTGTTGTTGGAAAGTCATAGTCCCCATTGTAAAAGTAAACACTGGCTTTAAGATTGGCATAAATTATTCCATGGGGACTTAGAAGTTCGTACTTATCCTTATATACACTGGTCACCCTAGCTATAGAATCTAGCTTGTATTTATTATTAGAATCAAAATATCCATAATCACTTATATTTATCATTCATTAACCTCCAAAATTTTATATTCAAATTATTAACATCACAACTTATTATCATAAAATCACCCTTTTATTAATTATTATTTGGGCATTAAAAAGAGGCATAAAAAAACCATGCAAAATATACTAATTTTCATGGTAATTTGAACACAAAAAAACACACCTATGTGTGTTAAAATTCAACAATATTATTCACAAAAGTTTAGTAGTATGCATAATAAGAAAACAGCTAATTTATTATGCCCATATTTAGTTTTATAAATTAATCACCCTTATATCCTTTTTCATAAAACACCACTCCTTTCGTTTATATAAGTAAATAATAGCATACTGGACCTGGTATATACAAGGCTTTTTTATATTATTACAAATTTTTAGTATCTTTTAAGCCTTACTTAATGTAAAATAAAGTGCAAGTAGGTGATAGGGTGAAGAAAAAATTAAAAATTATCTTAAATTATTTTATAATGGGTTTGGTCTTTATAATTCTAGCAAGAGGAAATACTTTAAGTAGGCTGGGTTATTCA
>CAZRYA010000228.1:0-1352 GCA_964604235.1 uncultured Tissierellaceae bacterium
CTCATATGGGGCCATACAGCATAAGACTGAAATACCATGCCTATACCTCTTTTTTCTGGTGGCACAAATACATCATCACTACTAACAACTACTCCATCTATCTTGACTTCCCCTGTTGTTGGCTTCTCAAAACCAGCTATTATACGTAGCATTGTGGTTTTACCACAACCTGAAGGTCCTAGTAGTGTAACAAATTCACCATCTTGAAATTCCTGTGTAAATTCCTTTAAGACAGTCACATTACCAAATGATTTTGTAACTTGATTTATTGTAATAACAGACATTTTTTCCTCCCCCTTAAATTGAAAACTTTCCTTTTGTTAGCTTATTAAGTACAAAGTTTAAAATAATAACTAGTAGTAAAATTCCCGAAGCAAGGGCTGATGCAGTTTGTTGACTATGGTAAGTTTGGTAGTTAAATAATTCAACTCCCAATGTTTTTGTCTTGTTTGAATATAAAAGATTTGACATGGTCAGTTCATAAAAACAAGGCATAAAAATTAAAAACCATCCTGCAACTATCGAGGGTATCATTAGGGGTAATATGACATCCTTTAACCTTCTTAGCCAACCTGAGCCCGATATCTGGGCTGCTTCTTCTAAGGAAGGACTTATTTGAGAAAACGCCGAAACTATAGTACGCATTCCCATTAACATATATTTTATCATATAGGCAACAACCATAATAAACATTGTATTATATATATTAATTCCAAATTTCCCCGACATTGTCATGATTAAAGCAAGGGCAATTACTACGCTGGGGGTTCCAGAACCAACTGTAATAAGAAAATCTGGTATTTCTTTACCTTTTGCCCTAGTTCTTTTTAATAAATATGCCATTACAAGGCAAATTATCAGGCCAAAGGTAGCAGCCCAAATTGCTGCCATAACACTATTTTTTACAGATCCAATAATTGCCGTTCTCGTTACGATTGTTTTCCAATATTTAAATGTTATATTACCCTTTGCAAGAAGGGATTTCCCCATATTCATTGTTATAGATGTCATAAAAACAGATGCAAAAGGAATAACTACTACCACAAGGGCAAATAAGCTTACAATAATTGTAGCAGGAATCCTCCACTTACCTAAATCAACAATGTTGGGTCTTGTGGACTTCCCAGAAACTGTTATATATTCTTTTTTCCCAACTACAAAATTTGATAGATATAATACAATTAAAGAAATAGCCATTAAAAAAACCGCTAAAGTCGTAGCATCTGTGAGACCTTCTTGAGATCCAATATAAACATAATCCACTATCCTAGTAGTTACTGTATAAATTCGTCCTGGTGCTCCTATAATTGATGGAATTCCATAGCAAGAAGATGCTGCAACAAATACTAGTA
>CAZRYA010000228.1:1362-3035 GCA_964604235.1 uncultured Tissierellaceae bacterium
CTCCAATTATACCTATATTATCTGCTACAAGACCAACAATACTTGGCATCATTAGGGGCAAAGTTACAGTAAATAAAGTTCTAAGAGGGCTTGCCCCGGATATCCTAGAAGCTTCTTCTAAGGATGGATCCATTTTTTCCATTGCCCTTGAGATAGTAATAAAAGCAAAGGGATAATAAAAGGTTGTAAGAACCCATACAAGACCACCAATGGAATAAATATTAAAGGGCATACTTTGTAAATTAAATAAATTTTTTATAAATACATTTAATGTGCCCACTGTTGGATTAAGTAGTCTAAGCCAAGCCATAGCTCCAACGTAAGGTGGCACCATATAGGTCATAACAAATAAGGTTCTAAAAAACTTCTTAAAATGTAAATTAGTTCTTCCAACTAACCAAGCTAATGGAAAAGCTAATAAAGTACCAAATATCATTGATAATCCACCTGTGACCAGTGTGTTTTTAAGGGCCGTCCAGTTTAGAGGATATGAGTATATTCTCCTAAATCCTTCAAGTGAGAATTGCCCCGTAGAAAAGAAAGATCGATATAAGAGGTATACTAGTGGAAGTACCTGAAAAACTAATAGAAATCCAATGAGTCCTAATATGATAACCCACTTTATATCAAAATGAATTTTTTTAGTCATTTTATTTTATACTCCTTTCAATGATTAATATTAAAACTTAAGGCTACTATATTTTTACAGTAGCCTTTTGGGAATCTATTATTGAGGAATAGTTACATGTTCTTGGAAAACAGTACGAATTTCTTCTCTATCTTTAAAAGCCTTATCCCAGTCAATTTTAATAGTATTATCTAAAACCTCTTTTGTTGGAATAGCATCATAAGGAGCACTTGGATAGTCATCTCTTACTGAATGCATCCACCCTGAAACTATATATTTTTGTCCTTCTAAAGATAAGAACCACTCTTGTACAGCTTCAGCAGCTTTTGCATTTTGGTTTGCACTGTATTCATCGTTAATAATCATAATTGGTGATGGACTACTAATTGTACCATCTGTTGGGTAAATAACTTCTAAATTAGAGCCTTCTTCTTCTCTTTTCTTAAGAACTGATTCTTCAAGAACCATAATTTCTTTACATTCACCAGTTTCAAGTTTGGTAAGAGACACTGAGCCTGATTCAATTGCAACACCTTGGCTGCCTAGTTTTTCTAAGTATTCTTCACCATATTCATCAAGTAATGCCACAACTGCAGCATAAGATGTACCGGATGTTAATGGGTTACCCATGGATATATATCCTTTTAGATCTGCATTAACAGCAAAATCTTCATATGAATTTGATACTTGATCTTTACTATATAGGTCCGGATTATAAGCAAGCACCATATTTAAACAACGTACTGGGTACCAGTATCCATCTGGATCATAATCAAAAAGTAATTTGTCCGCTTCTTCATATTTAAAAGGATGTAATACGCCTTCTTCTTTTAATTCTAATGCATATGATGGCTCAGCAACCATTATAAGGTCACAACTTAATTTACCAGAATCTATTTCTGCAGCAATTTTTGATTGTAAAGTACCTGTACCACCTTGGAAAAACTCAATATTCATCTGTGGAAACACTTCTTTTAATTGATTATCCATGGCTTCTACAATATCTTCATACATTGATGTATAAATTACTACATTTCCTGTCATT
>CAZRYA010000229.1:0-2983 GCA_964604235.1 uncultured Tissierellaceae bacterium
TCCCTGTTACTATGGCCAAATCCCCTATTCAATAAAATTTCATCATCTCTAGCAACAAGAACTGCCCCTTGAAAATTTTGCTTTTCTTCATATAGCCCTATAAAGTCTTCCAACTCTTTACTTAATTCCAAATTATCAGACCTTTTAAAAAAACTTTCTCTATTTTCCGTCTTACCCTCTAGACTTATGTTTAAATAGTCATAGTCTATATATACTAACTTATCTAGATAATCAGAATATAGGTCTAAGCTTGAATATACCCTAGCACCTTCTAACCTAATGGGATAGGTCAAATCTATAACTTGTCCATTTAGTAGCCCCTCAGTCCTGCCTACATAAAGGGATAAGTTCTTATCTCCCCCTACAAGATTAACTAGCCCTTCAGCCTGGTCAAAACTAAAGTAATAGTCTAGTTCATTGGCCAGCTTAGCCATGTCTACATATATTGTTTCAGGACCAACTAAGACCCCTATACTGGTTCCGCAATCCTTCCAATCAATTTTCAAACAACAGCTTCCCCATAACTGCTATATTTCCTCCTATTAAAATTATAAGTGTAAAAAATAATAATAGCCATCTCTTCCCCTTCATTTTAATCCCCCTATTATATTTGCCTAAAATTAAAGAGATAAATAAATTTATCTCCCCATTCCCTACTCCATATTTGTTTCACTTTCATAGTTCAATTTAACAACATGACCATTTTCATCTAGTACAGATTCAATACTCCCTCTACCAATTAAAAAGTCAAACTTAGTTTCAGATACTAGAATCAGTTCCATAAAATCTCCACTGCTTAAAATACTATAGAGTTTATCATCTACCAGGTCTATGGAAAACTTAAGCCCACTTTCAATTTGATATATGCCTGTATAGGCTTCTAAAAGCCTCTCATCTATTTCCATCCTACTTCCTTCATAACCCAACCTCTAACATGTATAATGCATACCTGATTGACTTAATTGGACCTTGTCAAATATTTCGCCCTCACTAGAAGAAAATACTATTGTGTTATCTTTTCTCTTAGTAAAGAACTATTATCCCACTTAGGGAATATCTCTAACTTACTTTGACCATCTATTAAAATACATAGGTCTTCTTCCAAAAAACCTCCATACTTATATCTTGTCCATTTACTGGATTATATATGGAATAGACTCCAACATACATCTCCTTTTCTTCCTTGGTCATATCCACCTCTTCTGGTAGTTTTGCAATCATGTCTTTTTTTACCTCATTTCCCATAAGAACCTCTTCAGTTCCGTAAGCCATATCAAAGACTTCCTCTTTAGGATTGTTTTTTTTCTACATTTTCTGACTTTATTAGGATCTGCCCATGAGACATACTAGGTCCCATTAAAGAAAAACCCATAAATAATGCTAGGCATAAGATAAATTTCTTATTCACATTTATCTCCCTTTAAATCCCAACTCAAATAAGAACTTGAGTCACAACAAGTTATAAACTTCCCTTTTTCATTAATCTTAATTTACCCAATTTTAACCAATTTATATCAAATTATATATACTCTTGATTTTATATAATATTCATTTTTTATAAAAAAATAGAGAAAAAGTCTATTTCTAAACTTTTTCTCTATTTTAAGTTCTACTTTGATGTCAGTATGTTTTAGCTTTCTCTATTTTATTGGTAAAACTAACTCTATACTAGACTCATCTACTTGGAAATTTGTCAATTGTATTGGTTTTTCTGTCATTTCAATATCAGTTGAATATATTATAAGTCCCAGTCTATGACCTTTTAATAGGGTATAATCCATAGGCTCTAAATCAATTTCAAAATCATACTGTCCACCTATAAGAACTTCATCTTTATTATAGGTATTACGCCTATTTTGAACATTGATACTCTCCCTAGTTATTACTCTATAATCAGTCTCATCTCCTAATTTGAACTTCTTATATGGCATGTTTCCTCCATTTAAACCTAAGTTTAAAACTCACCATCAATGTCTTCTAACTCCAATGTAGGCCTTTTACACCTACCAAAATCAACTAACATTCCACTTAGTATTCCTACATTATTATCTAGTTTTTCCTTTAATTTTAACCTTGCTAATCCACTAATCCTAGTATCTTCAGTCAGCTATTCACTTGAGTATTTAAGCCTATATGTTTCTTCAACTTCATTTCCTTGAATTAAATTATCTGCCCAGATATTTCTATTATTCTCTTCCAAGTCTATTAAGCTTAAATCATTATTGAAGCCTCTAACTGTATTCTTACCCTTAGTCAAACTTATACTACTTCCATCTATATAATATGAAACCTGCTTAACCCCATTAAATGGCCAAGTTGTAGAATAGTCAAATAAATCGGTATTTGTATTATTCTGTATAATGACATCTGGCACTTCTTCCAGAATATTATTATCATATTCATATAGGTAGTGGTCAAACCATTTATTCATAATATGAGTATAGTCAAAATTTAGATGATCATTTAAATAAATATGATCTCCTTGGTGAAGTAACATCCTCTTTTCTATAGAATGATTTTCCATAGCCTTCCACAAACCCTGGAATTGTTTTGGTTTAACGTTGAAATCATTTAAACCATGAACTATAAAAACACTTGCCTTAATGTTTTTAACATTGTTTAAATAATTTCTTTCATCCCAAAATTCATTGTAATTCCCTGATACTCTATCTTCTTCTTCAATTAGTTTCTTATGAAATTCTTTAAAAAACTCTACTGCGTCATTTTCATCATCTTTGTCAAAAGCTCTACTAAAACAATATTTTGCTAAAAGATCTGCATCATCGCCTTGCCATTCATAGGCTGAAGATAACAATCCATTACTCCTATAATAATCGTACCAATTAGATATGGCTGCTTCCGGTACTATTGTCTTTAGACCATCAACTCCAGTTGTAGCCGCTCCATTAGCCAAGGTTCCCAAATAAGATTTACCCGTCATTCCTATATTTCCCGTAGACCAAAAAGCACTAGTTGAAATATT
>CAZRYA010000230.1:0-2965 GCA_964604235.1 uncultured Tissierellaceae bacterium
TCAAACTGTGAACTTAGGGCTAAAATTATGGCCGAAGACATTAACTAAGAAACTTTAGTCTATTTAGGCCTAGTATGGAGAAATCACGCAAATGTAAGTAATAGAAAAAAACTATAAATATATGAAGTCTATGAAAATAAAAAATAAAGAGCATTCTGCATATTTGCTATAGGTGGTATGCTCTTTATTTAAGCTAATCTAAAAGTTATAGGGATTTTTTCTATGCAAAAGTTTTAACTATTTCTAAAGCTAGTCTTCCAGCTGCTTCTAAATCTTTAATATGGATGTGTTCTTCTAAAGTATGAGCTTTTCTTTCGCCAATACCAAGATTAATTGCAGTCATTCCATTTGAGTTAAAAATATTAGTATCACTTCCACCACCAGATTTAGCAGTATATGGATTAAGGCCAATATTCTTAGCAGCTTCCATGGTTTTTAATACAATATCGCTATTTACATCAACATTAAAGGCTCCATAGGCATTGTTGATAGTAACTTCAACAGAACCACCAAATTTAGCAGCAGCTTCTTCACAAACTGCTTTCATGTGGTTACTTTGTGCTTCTAATTTATCATTGTCTAAACTTCTAGCTTCAGCGACAATATTTAGGGTTTCCATTACAATATTTGTGGCCTGACCCCCTGTAACAATTCCAATATTAGCTGTTGTTTCCTCATCAATTCTAAGAAGTTTCATATTTTCAATTGCGTAAGATGCCATTTGAATAGCTGAAATTCCTTCTTCAGGTGCAACTCCAGCATGGGCAGGTTTACCAATAAATTTAATGTCAATTTTATTTTGGGCAGGACCTGCAACTATTATTTCTCCTGGTTGCCCACCACTATCTAAGATAAAAGCTTTTTTAGATTTAATTTGGCTATAGTCTAAATTTTTTGCTCCAAAAAGGCCACCCTCTTCAAATATTGAAAAAGAAACCTCTATATCCCCATGGGGAATATCATTTTCCACTATAGTTTGTAAAGTTTCCATAATAGCTGCAACTCCAGCCTTATCATCTCCACCAAGTATAGTAGTACCATCACTGTAAACAATACCATCTTTTATAATTGGTTTAACCCCAATGCTAGGTGATACGGTGTCCATATGAGAACTGAATAAAATAGGCTCTCCATCACTAGTAGCCTTTAATAACCCAAGAACATTTCCAGAGTTGCTCCCAACCTTTTCTCCAGCATTATCCATCCTAACTTCTAAGCCTAATTCTTTTAATTCAGCCATTAAAACTTCTGCAAATTCACGTTCAAATTTAGTGGGACTATCTATTTGAACATATTTTAAAAATCTTTCTAATAATCTTTCATTGTTTATCATATTATTGCCTCCTTAAATTAAAAAACTATGAGGATTTCTCCCCATAGTCTTATTATATATGAATAAATGCTCCTGGTCCAAGTGGTAAATTCAAGTAATACCAAATTATTATTAAAACAGACCAACTCAATAGGAAGGCAATGGAATATGGAATCATAGTAGAAATTAAAGTTCCAAGTCCACTTTCATCATCATACTTTTTAGCAAATACAACTATCATGGCAAAATAGCTCATAAGAGGTGTAATTATATTAGTAGATGAATCTCCTATCCTATATGCAGCTTGAGTAAGTTCAGGACTTAATCCTAATTCAAACATCATAGGAACAAATATTGGAGCCATAATGGCCCATTTAGCCGATGCCGATCCCATAAATAGGTTTAGGAAGGCTGATATTAATATAAAACCTATAATCAATGGTATACCTGTAAAGTTAATAGACTTTAAGAATTCAGCCCCATTAACTGATAGTATAATTCCTAGATTAGTATAAGTGAAGTAGGCAATAAATTGTGATGCAAAGAAGGCAAGAACTAAATATCCGCCTAATCCTTTCATTGCAACTGTCATAGCTTCAACTAAGTCATTAGAATCTTTAATTTTACCAGTGATTTTACCAAAAACATAGCCTGGAATGGCAAATAAAATCATTATTACAAATATTAAACCATTTGACATAAAGTATTTTAAGTTCATAACTCCAAGATTTTCATCAAATGTCTTTAAAAGAGCATTTTCACCAATCATCATAAACGCAAGTATTCCAAGTAAAACAACCAGTGTAAGTCCGGAATATTTAAGTCCTTTTATTTCAAGATCAGTTAAACTTTCTTTACTAGGAGCATATGAACCATGGTAAGGTCCTAAGTTTTTTTCTACTAGGTGTTCAGTAACAAGTCCTCCAACTATAGTAAGTAAAAAAGTAGAAACTTCATAATTTATTCCACCACTTATAAGTGCTTGATTAGTGATACCTTGAAGCAGTGAATCTGTAGGTCCAAATATTAAGTTGGCTGAGAATCCACCAGAAACTCCTGCAAAAGCAGCAGCAAGTCCAGCTATTGGATGTCTACCTGCAGCAGCAAATATTACAGCACCTATAGGTATAACTACAAGATAACCAGCATCAGATGCAATATTTGAAATAATACCTGCAAATACTACAGCATAAGTTAAAAATCTAGGATTAATATTGTCTAACATTTTTTTTAGTAATGAATCAATAAGTCCTGTCCATTCAGCAACCCCAACTCCTAGCATAGCAACGATAACAGTTCCTAATGGAGCGAAGCCTGTAAAGTTTTTAGTTGCACTATTAAGTATAAATCTAAGTCCTTCTGCATTAAGAAGTGAAATAGCACTAACGGTTACATCAGCACCAGTACTTGCGTTGAAGTAAGTAACAGGTTTACCTGTTTTAGCTACAATTGCTGAAATAACAATTAAAAATGCACTTAGAATTACAAATATCATAGCTGGATGAGGCAAAGCGTTTCCTATTTTCTCAACATTCTTAAGAAAGCCTTTTAATTCTTTTTCGTCTTTGTTCTTTGTTTTCATAATTTTCCCCCTTTTAAAAATAGAATAAGTTAAAAAAATAATGCTATATATAGTTGGATATATAGCATTAT
>CAZRYA010000231.1:0-2909 GCA_964604235.1 uncultured Tissierellaceae bacterium
GGAGTCCTTTCAATGACCCTACTGGCAAGTTTAAGTAACTATTTTATAGTTTTCCCCCTATATGGAAAGATAATGCCTATGGACAAGATAATCGAAATGGCCAGTGGAATCAATAGATATGTTGTAGACTATAAGACTATGATACTTTATGCAGTAGTTCCATTTAACATTTTAAAGGGTACCATAGTGTCACTAATAACCCTATTGATATACAAGAGAGTATCACCTATACTCCACGATTAATAAAAATAAATTCAAAATACAACCTATAGATTATGTTAAACAACATAGTTTATAGGTTTTTTTATATCTTAAGATTTTTTAGAAAAAATAAGTTATATCCTAAAAGGGTTTGACAAAAATAATAAAAAACTATATAGCAGTTAACAAAGGTAACTACTATATAGTTAGGGAGAGATAAATTTGGATCAGATGATAAATACACTTAAAAAATTTGACTTAAATGAATCAGATGCAAGGGTCTATTTAAGCCTATACCAAAATGGACCATCAACAGGTTATGAGGCCAGTAAGTTATCAGGAGTGGCCAGGTCTAAGGTTTATAATGTATTGGAAAAACTATTAAATAAGGGTTTTGTAGTAAGTGGGTCTGATGAAAAAAACACTATTTACAAGGCAGAAGACATAGAAGTAATCAGCAGCTTATTAGAGGCTGAAGTTGAAAATAATATTGAAGACTTAAAAGAAGCTATGAAAAATATGAAGTCCCCAGGTGAAGACACTAGTATCTGGAAGCTCAGGGGTTATGAAAATATTTTAAATAAGGCTATTGAGGCTATTAATGGGGCAAGGGATGAGGTTTTGATTCAAGTTTGGTCTGATGAACTAACTAGTAGATTAGAAGAAGCTATACTTTTAAAGGAAGAAGAATTGGAAAAAGTATTAGTAATTTTATATGACCAAAGTTCTAAGTATGAAACAAAAATAAGTAGGGTCTTAAACCATGGTATAGAAGAAGAAAAGTTAAAGGATGTAGGTGGCAGGTGGATTACTCTAACCATAGATTGTAAAGAAATGATCCATGCTTCTGTAAATGATAAGTATAGTGCAGAAGGGATATATACAAAAAATTCAGGCATGGTATTTTTTGCAAGAGAATATATAAAACACGATGCCTACACATTAAAAGTAATAGATGGACTAAATGATCAGGTTAAAGACCTATTTGGCCAAAGGCAAGAGGGAATAAGGGATATATTTAATGAAAGTAAGTAGGTAAATTAAGGAGGAAAATTATGAAAATTTTAGTTTTAAATGAAGCCAATATAAAAGAAGTCTTTACTATGAAGGATGCAATCCAGGCAGACAAGGATGCCCTAGAGTATTATTCCAAGGGAGAAAGTGAAACTCCACTTAGGATAAATATTGATGTAGCTAAACATCAAGGACAAAGCCTATATATGCCAGGCTATGTAGAGGGAGCTAGTGCTTTAGGAGTTAAGGTTGTTTCAACTTACCCAAATAATATTAAAAAGGCTTTAAATTCAGTTCCAGCAGTAATGGTTTTAGTTGATGCAGAAACTGGGCAAGTATCTTGTTTAATGGATGGAACCTATTTAACTAGAATTAGAACAGGAGCTGTTTCAGGAGGGGCAACAGACCTATTAGCTAGGAAGGATTCTAAGGTTTTTACCTTGATCGGTACAGGTGGTCAAGCTGAATCACAACTAGAGGCAGTTTTAAGTGTTAGACCTATAGAAAAAGTGAATGTTGTTGATTTAAGCAAGGAAAGAGCCCAAGAGTTTATAGATAAAATGACTAAGGCCTTTGAAGGAATCTACGATATTGACTACAATATTCCAGAAAGCCCAGAAGAGGCCATAAGAGAAGCAGATATAATAACTACAGTTACAACATCTAAGAGACCAACTTTTGAAGGCAAGTGGGTTAAACCAGGAACTCATATTAATGCAGTAGGGTCTTACACACCAGATATGCAAGAGACAGATGCCTATGTACTGACAGACCTGGCAGATAAAATATATGTAGATACAAGGGATGGGGTTTTAAATGAAAGTGGAGACTTTATAATTCCAATAAAGCAAGGTATCTTTAAGGAATCTATGATTACTGGAGAATTGGGAGAAGTTATATTAAATAAGGTGGCCAGTAGGGAAAGTGAAAGTGAGGTAACTTATTTTAATACAACAGGTTCAGCAGTTTTAGATGTAGTAACAGGTCAAAGAATATATGAAAAAGCTCTAGAGAAGAATATAGGTAGTTTTATAGAACTATAAGAATAAACCCAAGATCCCTCACAAAACCAGTTCGGGATGACGGTGAGAAAATTGAATTGGCTGAAGAATAGGCTTACTTGTGAGAGTAAGTCTATTTTAATGTCGATTAAAAAGTAAATACTAATCGAAGGTCATTCCGATATGAAATGAGGAATCTTAGTTTTGATTTTAATTTTTACATTGAAGTAAATGTATAAAATAAACCCAAGATCCCTCACAAAATCAGTTCGGGATGACAGTGAAATAATTGAATTGGGCTGAAGAGTAGACTTACTTGTAAGAGTAGGCCTATTTTAATGTTGTTTAAAAAGTAGCTATATTTAAAGGTTAATATTCTTTTGTAATCATTAAAAAATAAATAAATATATTTATCCTTTATTTAAAAAGTTAATCCTAATTGAAAGTCATTCCGACATGAAATGAGGAATCTTTGCTTTGGTATTTTCCATATTATACCTGGTAATACATTTACTTATCTGATGGATACTGGTATTATATTTAGAAAAGGCAATATTCAGAATCTTGAGAAAAAAGAGTGAGAATGATAAACTGGAAATAGATATTAATAGGCTGATAAAAAATATCGACTTGTATTCAAAAATATTTATGAGGTGAAAAAATGATAATAGTAAGGGATATAAGTAAAGAATT
>CAZRYA010000232.1:0-2902 GCA_964604235.1 uncultured Tissierellaceae bacterium
GGTACCGAATGACCTCCAAATTGCTGTAACCTATCTGGCATAAATTCTACATCTACATCTTCAACTAGCCAATCTATAGTTTCCAAAGCATTTTCCCCTATAACCCTAACCAACTTTTCATCATTTATCCTATCTCCACCCTTAAGTGTATCTTCTACAAATAAGTCCACAGAATCTTCAATCTTTAAATTTTTCTGTTGTTCTGTTCCTGGTATATTTAGTCCACCACCTGAAACAAGTGTATTACCTCCAAGTCCACTTAGTTTTTCAAGTACCACTACACTGGCACCAGACATTTTAACTTCTGCTGCAGCAGATAAACCTGCCCCTCCTGCTCCTATTACTACTACATCATATGTAAACTCTGTTTTTTCTTCTGTTTTTGCTAAATTAATCTTTTCATTTGTCTTAAAATACTCATCTGTTCCCCCTGCTTTTTTAAGGGCATCCTTTACTGCTGCCATAATCCCATAGCTAGTAACTGTTGCGCCACTAATAGAATCAAAATTTACACTTTGAGTGTCTACAACACCCTTTAATAGGGTTTCAAAAGCAGCATCTGATAGTATTTGCGTATCTTTATGACCTATAACTTCGACCTCTGATATCCTTCCATCACTTACTGTTAATTTTAAATCAATAGGTCCACCGTTTCCATTAGCACTACCTTCATATTGTCCATCTTTATAAGTGATACTTTCCACGGCTTTTTCTGTTTTAGCCTGAATATTTTCCTTACTTGTACACCCTATCATACTTGTTGTCATACCAATAGCTAGGCCCATAGATATAAATTTTGTAGAATTTTTCATTTTTATTCCCCCTATTTCATTGTTAATAATATGACATTGTTATAGGTCAAAGTCCATTTATTGTATTTACACTTTTTATAGTTTTTTTGTACAAAATAGCTTTACTTATTAAATAAATTCTTTTAAATAAAAAATAGTCCGATAAATTCTTTATCGGACTATTTTCCATTTAACATTATCAGCTATGTACATCCTACCTAAGCTTGTAATTCTGCTATCCTTAGAAATAATAGTATCTATCCTATTATCATCTCCAGATCTTATTATCTTTGTTCCATAAATCAAATTTCTAGTTTCTAGCTCCTGGATTAATTCGCCATATTTTATATTAGTAATACCAATATCCGTTGAAGATAATAGTTCTTTTTCCTCTTCTAAATTTTTTAATAAAATTATCATTGCTTCTTTTGTGTTCATTCAATCACCTTTCTCTGCTTATATTTATAAAATTAATACTAGTAGTATAATTAACCTCATTAAGAGAGTAGGGTCTATATGTTAATGGGGGTATCTCATTTTATATATAGACCTTACCCTATGTCCATAAACCTAAGGGGGTATTTACTTAAGTTTATGACTCAATATTTAAATTAGGAAGTGATTTTTCTAAACCCACCTTCCAAGAATTGACCTAATAACAATAAAAATTTCCATACCCTTAAGATATGGAAATAAAAAGAATGCATATTTAGATATACATAATACTTAACACAAATAAAAATTATTACACAAATATAATAAATATAATAATATTTCTATTGTTTGCACTCCTCTAGCTCGAAGGATTATGTACAACTAAACATAGGCAGGTTTCCTGACTCTTATCCACTTTTAGCGTCTTCCCGTTTCCAGTGACCCTTGCTTCAAGTATTGGATAATTACAGTAGCGGCTCTGTGTAGGATTTTCACCTAACTTCCCTCTTAATTATCACCTATATTCCTTTTATTCATCTAATATGATATTATACCATTTCATATTTGTCAAGAAAAAAAAGATTAAATACTAATATCAACATTTAATCCCTTTTCTTCTATATCTTTTACAGATTTATTTTTTAAATACTCACTTTCTTCTTTCCTAATAGCTTCAGCTAATAAATTTGAATATACTTCATCATTTAGGTCAAGGGCTGCTAAAACTTCACTTTTAGCACTGGTTATTAAGCTCTTGGCTTCTTCAGGATCCTTGGCATTTTTTAATTTTTGCCTTAATTCCTTTCGTCTCTCATTGGCCATCTTTGCCTTTCTAAGCTTTTCTGGATCTATTTTTTCTAACTTTTCCACTTCTTCAGGAGTAAGACTTTCTCCTAAGGCTATCTTTCTAACTATATAATCATACCCAATAAAATCCATTAAACCACCTTGTAGACTTGATTTTTTGACCTTATCAAAAGCTAGATTATTAAAGTTATTTAAGTTTTTAGATGCCAATGGACTCTTATTTACTAAAAAATTATCTTTAACAAAAAAAGAATTATTATTAAAATTTGCTCCAGTAATACTAGTATTTATCTTCATGAATACTCCTCCAACTCAATATTAAATCCTGCACCTACTTCCCCAGCTACATATTCAATATTTCCTTCATGCTTTTCAATAATATCCTTAACGATGGCCAAGCCCAAACCTGTTCCTTTAATTTTAGTATTTCCCCCCCTGTAGTATTTATTGAAGATATTGTCATCTTCACCTTTTTCTATCCCCCTACCATTGTCGGCTATACTTAAATTCACTTTTCCTTCTACCGCACTTAAATCTACTTCTATAGCTACCTTCTTATGGTTATGCTCAATAGAGTTATAGATTAAATTTAAAATAGCTCTTCTCAACAAGCTATGATCCCCCCGGATATAAATTTGATCTCTATTGTAATTAAAATCTACACTTACTTCATTCTTTATGTTTTCATTTAAGACAAAGACTATTGTATCTCTCATAAATGAAACCAATTCAATTTTTTCAAAGTGATAAGGGCTATTTTCATCTTTTATCTTAATACTTAAGTTGAGTTCTTCTATTAGTTCATCTATGTACATAGATTTCTCAAGTATTACCTTAGCATAAGACTCTACTTCTTCCTTAGTTAGGTC
>CAZRYA010000233.1:0-2868 GCA_964604235.1 uncultured Tissierellaceae bacterium
TCCTGATGAGTCTTTAGCTGAATTTGGATACTCAATAGATTTTTCAATGTCTTTAATGGTAATTAATCCATTTAATTTGAAGTTATCATCTACTAATGGAAGTTTTTCTATCTTATATTTTTTAAGTATATCTAAAGCATCGTCCATTCCTATATCTATCTTTCCAGTAATAAGGTTTTCTTTTGTCATTACTTCATCTATAGGTCTTTCTACTTCAGTTTCAAACCTTATATCCCTGTTAGTTATTATTCCAACCAGCTTCATACTTGGGTCTACTATTGGTACACCTGATATATGGTATCTTTCCATTAACTCTAGGGCATCTGAAACACTGTGTTCTTTAGATAAATAAAAAGGATCTGTTATTACTCCATGTTCTGATCTCTTTACCTTATCTACCTCTAAAGCTTGAGCTTCAATAGACATGTTTTTGTGTATTATACCAATTCCACCTTCTCTAGCCATAGCAATAGCCATTCTAGACTCCGTTACTGTGTCCATTCCCGCACTCATTAAAGGGATATTTAATTTTATCTTTTTAGTTAAGTTTGTACTAATATTAGTTTCTCTAGGTAGCACTTCAGATTTTCCTGGCACTAAAAGTACATCATCAAAAGTTAATCCGTCTCCAACAAATTCCACTATAAACTCCTCCTTGTATTTTTTTAATAGTATATCATATCTAAAAGGATATTAAAACACTGTTTACCCAGTATTTTATAGTTATACTAGTCAGAATTTTGTCTATTTTCTAATAAAAAAAGCATGGAAATATTTCCATGCCCTAGCATCTTGCAAAATTATATTGCCTTAACTCCCCTTCATACATTAAGTTTAAATCTTCACACTCTCTAAAATCGTTGGGAGCAGTCAATCCTACTGGTTTATCTATTAACTTTATTCCACTATTTATCAAGATTTCTGAGACAAATTGTGAGCAAAAGTAGTTGTACTTCCTATCTATTGGGAAATTGAAAATTACTCCAA
Source organism: uncultured Tissierellaceae bacterium (assembly GCA_964604235.1). Taxonomy (GTDB): domain Bacteria; phylum Bacillota; class Clostridia; order Tissierellales; family Tissierellaceae; genus CAZRYA01. The sequence continues at coordinate 988 of CAZRYA010000233.1, forward strand.
AAAGCCCTACTAGATTATACCTATATTTATTCCCATTTTCAATGAATTTATGCATTTCTTTTTTAAGTTTTTCATATTGGCCTTTATCCACCTCTAAGTAATAAATAGCACAGGTTGTCTTTGGAAACCTTGCATAGGTTCCATTTACTACATCTTCTTTTACAAAACCTGCATAGACTGGGTTCATTGGTTTTTTCCTCCCAAAGCTATATAGGTCTTCCAGTTCTATGTCAAAAGCCACGGAAACATGGGTATAGGGCTTATTTGTATATTTTTTTATGCACTTAGATAAAAGTGACCCACTGTTAGTTAATAGTATATATATTCTGTACTTGTCTTCCACTGTCTTTCTCTCCTCTTAATTCTACTTAATCTATTATAGCTAAATTTATCAAAAAATATATCTATTTTTTATAGAATTAAGAAATTCTTAATAAATTTTATAAGCTTACTTAAGAATTAAATAAAAACTAGGTTAGAGTTAAGCTCTAACCTAGTTTCCACCTCATCTATATTAAGTGAATTTCAGACGACTACATCATACCGCCCATTCCACCCATACCGCCCATGCCAGCCATAGCTGCTGCCATTGGATCGTTTTCTGATGGAATATCTGCTACTCCCGCTTCTGTTGTCAATACCATTGCTGCAACTGATGCTGCATTTTCAATAGCTGAACGAGTAACCTTAGTTGGGTCTACTATACCTGATTTAATCATGTCAACATATTCTTCATTCATAGCGTCAAAGCCAATTCCCTTGTCTGCTTCTTTAACTCTTCCTACTACAATTGAACCTTCTAAACCTGCGTTATCAGCTATTTGTCTTACTGGTTCCTCAAGGGCACGTAGTATTATACTAACTCCAGTTCTTTCGTCACCCTTAGTTGTTTCTAATAATTTTTCTACAGCCTTTATAGAATCTACTAAAACTGTTCCTCCTCCTGGAACTATTCCCTCTTCCACTGCTGCACGAGTTGCTGCCAATGCATCTTCTATTCTTGCCTTTCTCTCTTTAAGTTCAGTTTCTGTTGCTGCTCCAACTTGTACTACTGCAACTCCACCTGACATTTTAGCAAGTCTTTCTTGAAGTTTTTCTTGGTCAAACTCTGAATCTGCCTCTTGCATTTGAGCTCTGATTTGTTTAATTCTACCATCTATTACTTCCTTATCTCCACCGCCATTTACTATAACAGTGTTTTCCTTGTCTACCTTAACCTTAGCTGCTGTACCTAGCATTTCTATGCCAGTATCTTTTAAGTCCAGTCCTAAGTCTTCAGATACAACTTCTCCACCTGTTAAAATAGCTATATCTTGTAATATATCTTTTCTTCTATCTCCAAAACCTGGTGCCTTAACAGCTACAACATTAAATGTTCCCCTTAATTTATTAACTACTAAAGTAGCCATAGCTTCTGCTTCAACATCTTCAGCTATTATTAAAAGAGGTCTACTTTGCTCTACTATAGTTTCTAGTATTGGTAGGATTTCTTGAATATTATTAACCTTTTTGTCAGTTATTAATATATATGGATTGTCCATTTCTGCAACCATTTTCTCTGTGTTTGATACCATGTATGGTGAAACATATCCACGATCAAATTGCATTCCTTCAACTACTTCTAAAGTAGTTCCTGTTGACCTAGATTCTTCAACAGTTATAACACCATCGTTTCCTACTTTTTCCATAGCTTCTGCTATAAGATTTCCTATTTCATCACTTGCTGCTGATATAGATGCAACTTGTGCTATTGCTTCTTTTGTTTCAACCTTTACTGAATTGTTTTGGATTTCTTCTATTGAACTGTCTACTGCTTTTTTAATTCCCTTTTGTAAAATTATAGGGTTAGCTCCTGCAGCTACATTTTTTAAACCTTCTCTA
>CAZRYA010000234.1:0-2867 GCA_964604235.1 uncultured Tissierellaceae bacterium
CCTTTTCTATCTAATATTATAATACAACTTTATTATAACAGAATAGGCTCTGCTTTTCTTCAAAATTAATTTTTTTACAAAAAAGAAAAGTTACCCTATAAGGTAACTCCTCTATAAATAGCATCATATTTATCTTCCAAAGATATCTCTTTTGATTCTACATCTAATACACTTATGTTTATATCACTTAATTCTACCAATAGGGCCTGTAGATTTAAGTTTTTCTCTAGGGTAATTTCCACAGTATTTTCGTCTATAGACCTATGTTTCAAATCCTTACTTAGTAAATACTTAATTAATTTTCCACGTTCTTCTAGGTGGAAAATATATTTTTTTATATCATTTTCCATTAAATCTAAGTCTACAATTTTTCCTTTATTTATACAAACTAACCTATTGCTTAACTTTTCAACTTCTTCTAATTGATGGGAAGAAAATAATATAGACATATTTTCTTTTTCAACTAATTGAAAAAGTGTCTCTCTTAATTTCATCACAGCTGGTGGATCTAATCCATTAGTAGGCTCATCTAAAATTAGTAATTTAGGTTTACTTATTAGGGCTATTCCTAAGGCTAGTCTTTGTTTCATACCCATAGAGTATTCTCCAGCCTTCCTATTCAAATCACTTCCTAATTCTGTAAAGTCCATAATTTCCCTTATACGCTGTTCATCTGCCCCTCTAAGTTCTGCAAAAAGCCTTATATTTGACTGGCCTGATAGGTCTTTAAACAGACCTGGCTCTTCTATTACTCCTGCCATTGAAGCTAGGGCCTTTATTCTTTCTTCTCTTAAATTATGGCCATTTACTATTATATCTCCACTGTTAGGAAATATGAGAGATAGGACACATTTCATAAGGGTAGACTTACCTGCCCCATTATGACCAATAAAGCCTACAATTTCCCTTTGACCTATATGAAAACTTATATCGTGTAGGACTTGTTTCTTACCATATTTTTTATTTATATTTTTTATTTCCAAAACATTATCCATACTATCACCACCTTAATATTTTACTTCTTTTCTATTGAAAACAACTAAGCCTATTGTCCAGACCAATAATATACTTACAAGTTGAGTTAGGGTCAGAGTCAACAAGGTATAATCCGAAAGCCCACTTATAATAGACCTAGTATTTATGGCCAACATTGGATTGGGAACTGATGGGAAAAACTCCATCAAAAAATATAGACCTGCTGTTGATAAACTTACTATTCCCATTGACCAAGACTTCCTTGAATTTAATGAGGATATAAAAATAGTTAAACTTACCATAAACAAGGTAAATAAACTTATTTCTAATAAATAGATAAGAATAAATTGATAAAAAGGTATAAATTTCATAGTTGGATATATCTTATATAGATAATATCCTCCTTCTAGGCCTACCATTCCCTCATAAAAAAGGTCACCTTCTGATAAAAAATTCACCTTTAAATCTGCCCTTTTTAAATTCATTCCCATTATTTTAAAGCTATTCCATTGGTTATCCGTAGTGACTATGGGAGTCTTTAGAGAGTGGAAGTCCGTCATAAATCCTGCAAATATAACCACTAAAAAACTTATTAAAATAAGTGCCATTAGTATCACTAGATAATTTGATATTAGTATATCTTTAAAATACTTAGACCTATTTATAGGTTGTGATAAAATGTTCCTGGCTGTTCTCTCCCTGTATTCCTTACTTATGGCATCAGATGATAGGATAATAATAAATACTATTAAAAATATTGGAATCAACTTGTCCATTATATAAAGGACTATATTCTGGTTTATGTTATCATAAGTAATATACTCTATGCCTTCCTTATAAGACTTATATAAGCTTCTTATCCTGAGTAATTCTTGTGGAAGTTGAAACTCTGATATATATTCAATTTGTCCATTACTAGGGTAGTCTAAATCTGTTATATCTTCCCAAATGGGTCTAGTTTCTTCCTCCATACTCGCTTTAAAATTGCCTTCTACTGAATAATCTAACCTTATAATACTATTAATTAGCTCATATTTATAGGCTGTCAAAAAATCTCCTTCATCTAAAGCTTCCATTGCCCTATCAACATTTTCTCTTTGTTGTAAAACTGATTCTTTTTCTTTTTCCCGTCCTTCTAACCAATATATTTTATCTTGAAGGGCTAAATCATACCTCCTGTCAAAAGATATTACCTTTAACTCCTTATATTCACTTCTATTTTTATAGGCCTCCATGCCTCCCAATAAAAAAGTTACTCCTATTAAAAGAAACATAACAAGAAGAACTATAAGGGCCTTATTTTTTATAATCCTAGCCATTTCATATCTTCTAAACATATACTCACCTCAATTCTATGATAAATCCCTTTTATTAAATACTCCTATACTAAGTCCTATTCCAGCAAAGGCCAATAATATTTGTAAAATAATTCCATAAAAAATTGTAGTTTCATTATTTAAAGAAAAAATACTATTTAAATTCATATAATACCAAGGGTTTAGAGAATTTAAATATTTTACACTAATATTAAAAATAAAACTAATATAGGAAACTACCATAAGAAAAATTGCTATAGAAAAGCTCCTATCCCTATCCTTAAATAGTGTGGTCATTACTGAAACTATAATTGTCTGAAAAACTATTATAGATATAAAGCCTAGTAATTGAATTTTGAAAGCCTTAATATAAGGTATATAAATAGGATTGTTACTTGATAATAATTTAAAATCCACTACTGATTTAGATACATTCATAGGATAATTAAATCCTCCTAGTCCATATAGTTTCCACACTATAATTGAACTAATTGTAGCTGGAATTAAGATGAGAATTAAATTTACTATAGTTTTAGATAAGAACTTATTTATAAGCAAACTACTTTTCTTATAGGG
>CAZRYA010000235.1:0-2864 GCA_964604235.1 uncultured Tissierellaceae bacterium
TAAGAAAGGTCGTTTTACCTGTTCCATTTAGGCCTATTAAACCTATTCTATCTGTATCCTCTATTCCAAAGTTTATCTTATCTAATAATTCTTTTTCTCCATAAGACTTAGATAAATTTTCTCCTACTAGTAAATTCATTTTTTCACTTCCTATTTATCTGATTTTCTGCTGTTTCCAATTTCCCATCCTATATACAGTGTAGCCATAGACACATACTATTAAATTACTTGTACTCATTGATATCCATATGCCTGTTGACCCTAAGTTGCTAAAGTTTTTAAAGATCAGTATCATGGGAAGTCTGACAAACCAAAGCCTTCCTATTTCCATTACCATTGAGTATTCTGTATGGCCTGACCCCTGAAATAGTCCTTGAAAGACACTAAATATTCCCATTAGGGGCATGGATAGGGCTGTATAAAATAAGTAGACTATACTTTGAGATATTACAGATGGATCATCCTTCGATTTTATAAAGAAGTTTATTATTTCACTATCAAAAACTATTAAAAATATACAACCTACAAGGCCTATAAGTATGGTTAATTTCAAGGCTTTTTTAAATCCTTCTTCTGCCCTTTCCATTTGGTCTGCCCCCATATTTTGGCCTATTATAGCCGTTAAAGCAGTTCCTATACCCATAGCTGGCTGCATGATAAGTCCTGTAATCCTATTTACCATTCCAAAGGCGGCAACTGTAGAGGTTCCATAAGAACCTATAAACTTATTTAGTATTATAAAGCCTAGGGCTGCACCCGATTGACCTGTTGTAGCTGGTATGGCTATCTTACTAATTTCTTCTACTATTTTCCTATTGAATTTAAAGCCTCTAAAGTCTATCCTAATTTTATTTTTCTTACCCATTAGTATAAATACACCTACAAAGGCCAAGACAGCCCTTGCTATAACTGTTGCCCAAGCTGCTCCTGCTATACCATAACCTAGGTCTAATATAAATATTTTATCTAGGATTACATTTATTATGGCTGATCCACCACTTAAAATCATTGGAGTTATAGTATCTCCTTGGGAGTTCATAATAGAGTTTATGTTAAAGTATAAAAACATAAAGGGCAAGTCAAAAAATGTAATTCTCAAATATGTATTACCATAGTCAAAAAAGTCTCCTTCTGCCCCCATAAGTCTAATTATACTTGGGGCTATTATGTAGCCTATTACAGCAAATAAAATAGACATTATTAGGGTAAGTCCAACTAATTGGGTCCCATATTTTGATGCCTCTTCTTCCTTACCTGCACCTATTAATTGAGATAGGATTGATGTTCCTGCCACTGATAGTCCCATACCTATAGAAACAAACAAGAAGTTTATAGGCCAGACAAAAGAAGTAGCTGCAAAGTGAACTGTGGATATCATTCCAACAAAATATCCGTCTACTAAATTGTAAAGCGTTTGAATTATGCTGTTGATCATAATTGGAAAAGATAAGGTTAAAAGAACCTTATACATATCTTCTTTCAATATCATATTTCTTTTATCTACTTTTTCCATAAATAGCCTCCTTTTTTAATCTTATCTTCTATTATACTATATATTGCCTTTTAAAACATAAAAAATAAAGGGCCTAGCCCTTTATTTTTTACCCTATAAGACCCTTGCTTCACCTTTATAAACAAGTCCTGTTGCACTATCTAATGTTATTACTTCTCCATTTTCTAAATTATCAGTTGCCCCTTCTGCCCCTACTATAGTAGGTTTGTTTAAGTTAAGCCCAACTATTGCACCATGAGAAGTTAAGCCACCTTGTTCAGTTATAAGCCCACTGGACCTTTCCATATAAGGAACCATCTCCCTATCAGTATATAAGGCAACTATTATGTCTCCATCCTTGAAGTTTTCCTCTAAATCTTTAAGACTTTTTACAACACAAACATGGCCTAGGGCTGTACTTTTTCCAATACCAGTTCCCTTAGATATTATCTTTCCGATTGTGTGTACCTTTACCAAGTTAGTAGAACCAGCTAGACCTACAGGTATTCCTGCTGTTACAACTACCAGGTCACCTTCCTTTACATACTCCTTGTCCATAGCTGACTTTATAGATAAGTCTATTACGTCATCTGTAGAATCGCTATAAGGAGATAAAACTCCATAAACTCCCCAAACCAAGGATAATTTCCTAAGGACATTTTCTTTTGTAGTAGCTGCTATTATAGGTGCCTTAGGCTTAAACTTGGATACTGACTTAGCTGTATGGCCTGAAGATGTTGCAGTTATTATAGCTGATGCCCCTAAGTCACTGGCAGTGGTACAAGTTGCGCGGCTTATAGCATTAGTTGTAGACATATCTACTATATTTCCTTGGCCATATATTTTTTCATAGTCTATGGATGACTCAGTATTAAGGGCGATTTTACACATCATCTGTACTGCTTCAACTGGATACTTGCCAGCAGCAGTTTCTCCTGATAACATTATTGCCCCACTTCCGTCCAGTATTGCATTGGCAACATCTGTTACTTCTGCCCTAGTTGGTCTTGGGTTTCTCATCATTGAATCTAACATTTGAGTAGCTGTTATAACAGGCTTTCCTAATTCATTACACCTCTTTATAAGGGCTTTTTGAACTATCGGAATCTCCTCTGGTTTAATTTCCACCCCTAAATCTCCACGAGCAACCATTATTCCATCTGATGCTTCTAATATTTCTTCAATATTATCAACACCCTCTTGGTTTTCTATCTTAGAAATTATTTCAATATCCTTACCACCATTATCTTCTAATATTTTTCTTATTTCATAAACATCTTCTGCCTTCCTTATAAAAGATGCCGCTATAAAATCAACGTCATTTTCTATTCCAAACAAGATGTCTGAAATATCTTTTTCAGTTATGGCTGGT
>CAZRYA010000236.1:0-2856 GCA_964604235.1 uncultured Tissierellaceae bacterium
TCTTAAAGATATTTGCAGTCTCCCTGTTAAGTCCTGCATGGACAGTTACAAAATCCACACCGTCCTCCCCATGTTTCCTAACTACATCCAAAAATTCTTTCTCACTAATATCCTTTAATTCCTTATCATAAAATCCAACAGCATCATATATTGGAACTGTTCCTATCATAGCTGTTGACATTTTTATAAGTTTTCTTCTAAATTCTTCTGTCTTTCCAAAAGAACTTAAATCCATTATAGCTTCTACATCCATATCTATTGCCTTTTGTACTTTTTCTAATTACTTATCCACATCAGGACAGTCCCTAGAAATTCCTAAATTCACATTTATTTTAGTCTTTAAGCCTGCTCCTACTCCCTCAGGATCTAAAGACTTATAGTTTTTATTGCTGGGATTATAATATGACCCTTGGCCATTTTTGCCATAAGCTCTTTTATGTCCATATTTTCTTTCATAGCTACTATTTCCATCTCTTTAGTTATAATTCCTCTTTTTGCTGCATCCATTTGTGTTGTATAATTCATATTCCCATCTCCTCTAAATTTTTCTTCTTATGCTTTTAAGCTTATTAACTAAATCTTCTGAAGAAAGTATCTCAGATACCATGGCAAAGCAATAGCCTCCATTGGCCTTAACCTGTCCAATATTATCTTCCTTAATACCTCCTATGGCAACATAAGGTAGGTCTATATTCTCACTGACCCATTTTAAATACTCCAACCCCTTAGAAGCTTCAACATGTTTTTTTGTCTTTGTTGGAAATATTGGGCCAACTCCAATATAGTCAACACCAAGCTCTCTTGCTTTTAAAGCCTGTTTTTCGTTATGAGTAGATAAGCCTATGAAAAGATCTGTCTTCATATTCTTAATTATATCTACATCTAAATCCTCTTGGCCTATGTGTATACCATCTGCATCAACTGCCAGAGCTATATCTATATGGTTATTTACTATAAACTTAATATCACTATCTTTTAAGTAATTGGAAATCTCAAGACATTCCTTGTATATTTCTGATTTAGACTTTTCCTTCTCCCTATACTGGATGATTTTAATACCTGCTTCTTTCAATTCCTTTACAGCATCTAAGTTTGATTTCCCTCTGGAAAATTCTTCTCCTAATATTGCATATATATATCGGTATTTAAAACATCCTTCATAAGTACTTTTCTCTCTAGGTCATAAGCCATAAACCTATATTTCTCATATAACTTAGACTCCTTATAAAAACCTAACAAATTAAGGCCTTCTTCTATTGCCCTTAGACCTTCTTCTACCCTTTTAAAGTTAGACTTGATAAGGTCATCTATACTAGATTTTTTATCTATATTACTAGCTTGAGAAATATTAAAACCTACATCATCTAGAGACCTCCTGCTTACAATCAATTTATCCCTGGTAAAACTTTTCCTAACACTATGCCTTAATTCTTTTAATTCTTTTGCTAAAAATTCATCTTCATATTTAAACCTTTCTATGTCTTCCAAGACCCTTAGCCCTTCTGACACTCGATTTAAATTAGCATCTATTATCCTATACAGTTTTTTCACCTCCTAAAACAAGAAAAAACTGTATACCAAAAAGTATACAGTTATATAAACTATTAAACATCCCTTCGTTGGCATTATCCATACAGGTTCAAAGGGTCAGAAATAACATTTCTATCTCAGCCTATAATATAAGCCCCCTTAATATTTGATTGTAAATTTAGAATAATACAAATACTAAACTAATTCAATCTTAATTAATAAATATAGCTTTTATCTCAACATATTCATCAAAACCATATATGCCACCTTCTCTTCCTAAGCCTGAATCTTTATAACCGCCAAAAGGTGCATTTACAGTTTTATCTCCTTCATTTATGATGATATTTCCCGTATCTAAACGTTTTGCTATTTCATAGGCCTCATCCTCATCTCCAAAAATAGCTCCACTTAAACCATAAGCTGAATCATTAACTATTCTTATTGCCCCTTCTAAGTCATCATAATATATTATAGATAGAACTGGTCCAAATATTTCTTCTTGGGCTATCCTCATAGAGTTATCTACATCAGTAAATATTATTGGTCCAAAGTAGTATCCCTTATTGTGGTCCTTAGGCTTACTTCCATGTAAAATTTTAGCCCCCTCTTCCAGTCCAATATCTACATACTTTCCTACTTTTTCAAATTGTTTTAATGACACTAAAGGACCTACCCTAACCCCATCTTCCCTTGGATCTCCAAAAGTATATTTTTCTGTCTCTTGTATTAGGGACCTTTCTAGATCTTCCTTTAATGACCTAGGAGCAACTAGCCTAGTCAAAGCACTACAAGTCTGTCCAACATTGGAATAAACAGTGCTTAAAACCACTTTAGCAGCTAAGTCTACATCTCCGCTTTTTAAAAGTAGTCCTGCTGACTTACCACCTAATTCTAGTGTAACTCTTTTTATATTTCTTATTCCGTTTTCCCCTACCTTTCTACCTGCTTCAGTAGATCCAGTAAAAGATACTACATCTATGTCTTTATGACTGGAAATAATTTCCCCTATTTCAGATCCCTTTCCCGTCACTAAATTGAATACCCCTTCTGGAAAACCTACTTCATCAATTATTTCCGTTAGCTCATAGGCTATTAAGGGGGTTATCTGACTTGGCTTAAGAACTATTGTGTTTCCAGCTATAAGGGCTGGTATTATTTTTTTAATTATTTGACCAAAAGGATAATTCCATGGAGTTAAGGCACCTACTACTCCTACTGGTTCTTTTAAAACAATATAACCATCATATTTTCTTTCAAAGTCATAGTCATCACTTATTTTTATAAAATCTTCAATACTTTCATAATACCATAAAAGATGGCCTGACT
>CAZRYA010000237.1:0-2848 GCA_964604235.1 uncultured Tissierellaceae bacterium
TAGAGGGGATAAAGATAATTGATTCAGAAGAGATAAGACTTAGTTTTAAAGGGGAGCTTAATCCTTGTATAATAGAGCCTCTTCAAGATGAAAAATACCTATATTTAGTATTACCTGTAAGACTAGCCCAAAGAGAAGCTTAGGAGTTGAATAGATTGAAAGAAATAAAAATACAAACGGAATTTAAAAAATTAGACCAGTTTCTAAAGTATGCAGGTTTAGTTCAAACAGGTGGAGAGGCTAAATTAGTCATAGCTGATGGAATGGTTGAAGTGAATGGCCAGGTAGCCTATGAAAGAGGGAAAAAGATTAGAGTTGGAGATAAAATAAAAATTGAAGATTATTCTGAGGAATTTTTTGTGATATAATGACTCCAGGGAGTGTTTGCTTTGAGGGTTAAAGATGTAAGATTGATAAATTTTAGAAATTATGATAGCTTAAGCCTTGAATTAAATCCTAATATGAACCTATTTATAGGGAAAAATGCTCAAGGAAAAACAAACTTATTAGAATCTATTTACATTTCAGCTATGGGTAGGTCTTTTAGGACTAACAGAGATTTAGAACTAATAGAATTTAATAAAGAACAGGCCTATGTAGGAGTAAATATAGATATAAATGGACTAAATAGATTTATTGAAGTAAAATTAGATAAGGATAGGCCTAAGAGGATAAGGATAAATAAAAATGAACTTAAAAATTACAAAGAATTATATAGTGGGCTTAATGTTGTAACTTTTTATCCTGAGGACTTAAGGCTTGTTAAAGATGGTCCTAGTGAAAGACGGCGTTTTTTAGACTTGGAAATTTCACAAATAAGGCCTGTCTATAATTATAATCTAAGTAAGTACAATAAAATACTCTTTCAAAGGAACAACGTTTTAAAGAGTAGGAAGTTTTCGAGTAATATAGAGGAAATATTAGAAATATTTGATTTACAAATAGCTAAAATAGGCACTGAAATAATAAAAGAGAGAATGAAATATATAGAAGAATTATCTAGAATATCAGATGATATCCATAGACAAATAGTTTTAAGGGATGAAAGCTTAACTATAGACTATATGACAAATATACCTGTCTTAGCTAGTAAAAAAGAAATGGAAAAATTATATATAAAAACTCTTAAAGACAATATCAAAAGAGATGTTGAAACTAATACTACGACTTATGGACCCCATAGAGATGATATGAAAATACTTCTAGATGGTAAAGACATGAAAATATATGGATCTCAAGGGCAGCAAAGAACTATCGTTCTATCAATGAAACTTTCCGAAATAGAGATTATAAAAAATGAAAGAGGTTCTTATCCAGTACTACTCTTAGATGATGTATTCTCAGAATTAGATGTAAATAGAAGAAGGTATTTGTTAAATTCTCTAAAGGAGATTCAAACTATTATTACAGCTACAGATAGTATAGATTTAGAGGAATTAAAAGAAATAGAAAAGACTATGTTCTACGTGGAACAAGGTCAATTAAAAAAGATATTAAATCCTTAGAGTATAAAACCTAAGGATTTTCTAGATAATAAGATAATTTGGGGGTAATAGAATGGTCAATTCAAACAAAGATAGACATTATACTGCCAAGGAAATTCAAGTCTTAGAGGGACTAGAACCTGTAAGACTTAGACCTGGTATGTATATTGGAAGTACAGGGCCTAAGGGACTTCACCATTTGGTTTATGAAGTTGTAGATAATAGTGTGGATGAAGCCTTAGCAGGAATGTGTGATACTATAAAAGTTGTAATATATAAAGATAATTTTATTGAGATATCAGATAATGGTAGTGGTATACCAGTGGAAGTTCATCCTCAAACGGGAAAGTCAACAGTAGAGACTGTTCTTACGATATTACATGCAGGTGGAAAATTTAATAATGATGCCTATAAGGTTTCTGGAGGACTTCACGGAGTTGGTATTTCCGTAGTGAACGCACTTTCGGAGAAACTAGTTGTAAAGGTAAAGAGAAATGGAAATGAATATAAGCAGGAATTTTCAAGAGGCCATGCCTTAACAGAATTAGAAGTAATAGGTAAGGCAAGTGATACAGGAACAACTATTGGATTTAAAGCAGATGATGAAATATTTGAAACAACTGTATATGATTTTGATGTTTTGGAAAATAGATTTAGAGAAATGGCTTTTTTAAATAAGGGAATTAAAATAATTATTGAAGATGAAAGAACAGATACTAAGAAAGAATTTCATTTTGAAGGAGGAATAAAATCTTTTGTAGAATATATAAATAGAAATAAAACTCCTATACAAAAAGAGATAATGTATTTTGAAGTGGAGAAAGACAATACAACTGTTGAACTAGCCCTTCAATATACAGATGGCTATACTGAAAATATTCACAGCTTTGCCAACAATATTAATACTCAGGAAGGTGGAACCCACCTATCTGGACTTAGAACGGCACTTACTAGGGTTGTTAATGACTATGGAAGAAAGTATGGAATCTTAAAAGAAAAAGAGCAGAATTTAAGTGGAGATGATGTAAGGGAAGGTCTTACAGGAGTTTTATCTGTGAAACTTCCAGATCCACAATTTGAAGGGCAAACTAAGGGTAAATTAGGTAATAGTGAAACTAGAGGAATAGTAGAAACTCTTGCCTATGAAAATATAAATATATTTTTAGAAGAAAATCCAAGAGATGCTAAGATAATCTTAGAAAAAGCTGTTTCTTCTCAAAGGGCTAGGGAAGCAGCAAGAAAGGCTAGAGATTTAACTAGGAGAAAATCTGTACTTGAAAACACAACCCTTCCAGGAAAACTAGCTGATTGTCAAGATACTGATATAGCAACGACAGAACTGTATATTGTCGAAGGGGACTCAG
>CAZRYA010000238.1:0-991 GCA_964604235.1 uncultured Tissierellaceae bacterium
TATAACAGTTTTAACTTGGATAACTCCAAAGTTATAAGAAAGAAACTTATAGCTTGGAGCATCTAGTATAATAATATCAGCTAATTTGCCAACTTCTAAACTACCAATACTAGCAGCACGGTCAATAGCAGCAGCTCCATTTAAGGTAAGTCCAGTAATGACCTCTTCAATGGTTAGATTCATGTAGATAGTTGAAAGGGCTATTAGCAGTGGTATTGAATTTGTAAAGCAGGAGCCTGGGTTAAAATCAGTTGCCAGGGCTACTGCTGCCCCATGGTCAATCATAAACCTACCCCTAGCATAAGACTCTTTCAAACTAAAGGCAGTACAAGGTAGTAGGGTACAAATACTTCCACTGTCCCTCATAGAGAAAATTCCTTCATCTGATGCCTGTAATAGGTGGTCAGCTGAAATCACACTAAGTTCCCCAGCAAGTTCTGCTCCCCCAAAAGGAACTATTTCATCAGCATGCATTTTCAGCTTAAAACCCATATTTTTAGCAGCAGTTAGTAGTTTTCTAGATTGGTCAATATCGAAGATGTTCTTCTCAGTAAAAATATCACAAAACTCTGCAATACCTTGGTCTTTCACCTTTGGCAAACTATCTTCTATAAGATAATCGATAAATTCATCAGTAGAACCCTTATATTCTACAGGTACATCATGGGCCCCCATAAAGGTAAAGGCTATATCTAAGTCGTGGTTATCATTTAGATTTTTCATAACTTCAAGTTGCTTAAGTTCAGTTTCTGTAAGGAGACCATAGCCTGACTTACCCTCAACAGTAGTAACACCAAATTCCATCATAGAATTAAGTCTCTTATAGCCAGCTTTATATAGGTCTTCAACTGATGCTTGGCCAGTGGCGTTAACAGTGGAAGAAATTCCACCTCCAGCCTCCATAATTTCCATATAAGATGCACCCTGTAATCTTAAGTTAAACTCATTTTCCCTATAGCCACCAAATATAAAGTGGGTATGGGAGTCTACA
>CAZRYA010000238.1:1001-2804 GCA_964604235.1 uncultured Tissierellaceae bacterium
ATCAAGTCATCATCTAAACCAATATAAAATTTAGATTCACCAATATCACCTTGACGTCCAGCACGTCCACGTAATTGGTTGTCAATTCTTCTTGATTCATGTCTTTCAGTACCAACAATTTTCAAACCACCAGCATCAATTACTTCATATTTAGATAGGTCTAGCCCATTTAAAATTTCTTCACTAGGGCCAACGGCCTTTATTATACCATCTTCCACAAGTATAGAAGAATTATGAAGTACTTTTAAGTCGTTCATTTCTCTTCCAAATCTTCCAGATAAGCCAATTGGTGTAACAATTTCTTTTGGATTTTTAATAATTAAGTTCCTGTTCATCTAAACTACTCCATTAATGAACTTTCGATTATTTTAGTATTATCAAAACCATACAGACCTAAGTAGTATGAAGCAGTGTCAACTAATGCATCCATAGGAACTAGACCAACTATTTCACTACCTAAAACGTTTACACCATATCTTTTAGCTTCCATTTTAACAGTTTCAAAAACCCTATAGATTGAGTTTTTTCTATAGTCAGTAATATTCATAGTAACTTGAGTTATACCTCTTTCTTTTATTTCAACTCCACCAGCCTTAATGTATTGGAAACCACCAGTAGATTGACGGATAAGCCTTGCAATATTGTTGGCTATTTCTATATTATCAGTATCTAAATCAATATTGTAGGCAACAAGGGGAAGCCTAGCTCCAACAGCTGTAACACCAGCAGTTGGATGGATTTTTCTCTCTCCAAAGTCTGGAGCCCACTCTTCTTCTTTTAATTTTTCAGCCATTCCTTCAAATTGTCCCTTTCTAACCTTAGCAAGATTCTTTCTGCCAGGACTACTAGCAGAGTCTTCATATAAGAAAATAGGGATTCCGTATTTTTCATTGATGATTTTTCCTGTTTCAATTGATAGGTTGACAGATTCTTCAACAGTCATATTCTTTATAGGAATAAAGGGAATAACATCAGTAGCTCCCATTCTAGAGTGCTCACCAGTATGACTATTTAAGTCGATTAGTTCAGTAGCAACTCCAACAGCTTCAATAACTGCATTCTTAACAGCTTCAGGTTCACCCATAACAGTAACAACAACCCTGTTATAATCTTTATCTGCTTCGTAATTTAACAGTTTAACTCCTTCCTTTCCCCTTAAAGGAGCAACGATTTTTTCAATCTTATCTAAATCACGACCTTCGCTAAAGTTTGGTACACATTCAACAATTTTTTTACCAGTCATTAAAATCACCTCATAATTTATTTTTTAAGAAGTCTATTAATTATGTCATCCTTTACTATATAAGGAAGGGTTATATGATCTTTGCCCTTCATTACTTTGTTATATTCAATAGAAGTTGTAATGGCATTTTCATTCCTAGCCCATGCACGTCTAGCAACTCCTCCCATTACATCCCATGGCATGGCTGACTTTAATATTTCATCAACCCTTTCGCTACCATCTAAGACCATACCAAATCCACCGTTTATAGACTTACCAATGCCAACACCACCGCCATTATGAAGGGCAACTAAACTCATACCACGAGCAGCATTACCAGCAAATATTTGAGTGGCTTGGTCAGCCATAATGTTACTACCATCTTTAATATTAGAAGTCTCTCTAAAAGGAGAGTCTGTACCACCAGTATCGTGATGGTCACGTCCCAGCATAACTGGTCCTATTTCGCCATCTCTAACCATTTTATTAAAAGCTAGGGCCATATTCATCCTGCCAAAAGCATCAGCATATAAAATCCTAGCTTTGGTACCAACAACTAGCTTGTTTTTCTCAGCATCCCT
>CAZRYA010000239.1:0-2799 GCA_964604235.1 uncultured Tissierellaceae bacterium
CTTTATTTTTTTCATTTTGTCACCTAGGGCTGAATATCTAACTGCAATCTTATCATTTTTTACCATTGAATACAGGGACTTTTCATCCCCTACTAGGACCACCAATTCCTTGCCGCGAGTTATGCCAGTATAGAGTAGGTTTCTAGTAAAGAGCATTGGCGGCCCCCAAGTCATTGGCATTACTACCACTGGAAACTCTGACCCTTGGGCTTTATGAATTGTAATTGCATAGGCTAGTTTCAGTTCATCTAATTGGGTAAAATCGTATTCTACCTGCCTATTATCATCAAAAACCACTGTCATAGTCCTATCCTCTTGGTCTATTTCATTAACAATGCCTAAGTCGCCATTGAAAACCCCTTCCCCTCTGGCAGTTTCAATCCCCCCTTGGATGATTTTCCATTCTGTAGAGTAGTTGTTTTTTATTTGCATTACCTTATCTCCCTGCCTAAAAACATCCTCACCAAAGGCCTTTTCTTCCTTGTTTTTAGATTTGGGGTTTAAAACCATTTGAAGTTGTCTATTAAGGTTGTCCACCCCTGTATCGCCCCTTTTCATTGGAGACAGAACTTGAATGTCCTTTAGCCTATTTACCCCATAAAACTCTGGTAGTCTTTGGGCTACTAAACTATTTATTACACCTACTATGGCTTCTTTTGAATTCTCTCTTATAAAGTAAAAATCCTTGTTTTTTTCATTTAACAAGGGCATTTGTCCTTGGTTTATCTTGTGGGCATTAAGTGTAATCATACTGTCCTCTGACTGTCTAAATATTTCATTTAACTTGACTACTTTCACAATTTCAGACTCTATAATATCCTTTAGGACATTTCCTGGTCCTACTGATGGAAGCTGGTCTACATCTCCCACTAAGACTAAGCGAATCCTAGGCCCCATTGCCTTTACCATGGAGTCCATAAGGAGGATATCTATCATAGATGCTTCATCTACTATTAGGATGTCCCCGTCTAAAGTATCTTCCTCATTCTTCCCAAAAGCCATAGACTCTTCTTCTCCAAAAGTATATTCAAGCAACCTGTGGATTGTCTTAGATTCTATTCCAGTAGTTTCTGTCATCCTCTTAGATGCCCTTCCAGTTGGCGCTGCTAAGACCACCCTTAAGCCTAATTTATCACACAGGCTTATTATCCCATTAATTATGGTAGTCTTACCTGTTCCTGGACCACCAGTTATAACTGTAAGGCCGTTTTTTATAGACTCACCTATGGCTTCCTTCTGCCTTTCTGCAAATTCCATTTTATTGTTAACTTGTATGTTTTCTATTTCTTCCTCTATATCAATATTGACCTCTTCAAGCTCCATGGCTACTAGTTCCATCAGCTTGTTGGCTACCCTATTTTCAGCCTTATATATATCCCTTAGGTAGATGTTTTCTAGGTCCCCATCCTTCCATATTGCTACCATGCCCTTCATGGCTAAAGACCTTATGGAGTCTTCTATTAAGTCTACATTTCCATTTAGGACCTCTCTAGCCTTATAGATAAGCTCCAGCTTAGGTACATAACAATGGCCAGAATTTGCAAAATCCATTATTATATATCTAATTCCCGCCTCTATTCGGAAGGGATTGTCCAGTTTAATCCCCATGTTCATAGCTATGGCATCTGCTTTTTTAAAACCTATTCCATATATATCTTCTGAAAGTTTATAGGGGTTCTCTTGAATGGTTTTAATTGTATCATTACCATATTTTTTATATATCTTTATAGCATAAGTAACAGATATATTATACTCTTGTAAGAATATCATAATATGCCTAAGTTCTCTTTGATCAACAATACCCTTAATCTCCTTCAGCCTTTCTGGATTGTATTGAAGTATATCTAAGGTATCTAGTCCAAATTTCTCAACTATCCTCTTAGCCGTTTTTGGCCCTATATTAGGTATTAGGCCTGAACCTAGGTACTTTTCTATCCCCTTTAAACTTGTAGGAATTACTATTTCCATACTAGTAAAGGCGAATTGCTCACCATAGTTTGGATGGTAAAGCAATTCGCCTTCTAATTTAACTCTCTCTTCTAAGTTAATAAAAGGAATGCTACCTACAATGGTTATAGGTCCATCAGAAGTTTCTAATTTAGCCACAGTGTATCCATTATCCTCATTTCTAAATATGACATCTTCTATTATTCCCTCTATTTCTAACATAGAATCCTCCTATTTTTTAAGCACTTCTACCTTGTCTAATCTTTCCCATGGTAGGTCTAGGTCATCTCTACCAAAATGTCCATAGGCTGCTATATTTCTATATCTTGGTTTTCTTAGGTCTAAATCTCTAATAATTGCTGCTGGTCTTAGGTCAAAGTTATCCTTAACAAGCTGTTCAATTTCCTCTGGAGATACTTTTCCCGTTCCAAAAGTTTCAACATATATGGAAAGAGGCTTTGCTATTCCTATTCCATAAGAAAGTCCAACTTCACACTTGTCAGCAAGTCCTGCTGCAACTATATTTTTAGCTACATATCTTGCTGCATAAGCTGCTGATCTATCTACTTTTGTTGCATCTTTTCCTGAAAAAGCTCCACCACCATGGCGGCTAAATCCACCATAAGTATCTACTATTATCTTCCTACCTGTAAGACCTGCATCTCCCATTGGTCCTCCAACTACAAACCTACCTGTAGGGTTTACATAGTACTTAGTATCTTCATCAATTAGATTTTCTGGAACTATTTCCTTAACTACATATTTTATCAAATCTTCCCTTATTTGTTCAAGAGAAACATTTGCATCATGTTGGGTTGATATTAGGACATTGTCTATTCTAATAGGCTTATC
>CAZRYA010000240.1:0-2796 GCA_964604235.1 uncultured Tissierellaceae bacterium
GGGAATTATAGCTATGATTTGGGCAGCAGCAGCCATGGCTTTCTTTGGTAATATAGAAGGCTTAGGAGTAGCTTTTTATGAAGGTGGAGGGGCAGCAGGAGTAGTTAATACTATAGCCAACAGTTTACTAGGACCAGTTGGTGGAATCCTGGCTATGATAGGGGTAATAGCAGCTCCTATAACTTCAGGTGATACTGCTTTTAGATCAGCTAGGCTAACTATTGCAGATGCTATGAATTTTAAACAAGATGAAATAAAAAATAGACTAATGCTAGCCATTCCATTATTTGTTGTATGTTTTGGCCTTACAAGGGTAGATTTTGATATGATATGGAGATATTTTGCATGGTCAAATCAGACTTTAGCTATGATTGTACTTTGGGCAGCGGCAGCCTATTTAGTTAAAGAGGATAAGTCTCATTGGATGGCCAGTCTACCTGCAACTTTTATGACGGCTGTTTCAGTAACTTATATAATGCAAGCACCAGAAGGGTTTAAATTATCAACATCGATAGCATATCCAGTAGGAGGACTGGTAGCTATAGGGGCAATGGCCTTCTTTTCAACTAGATTTAAGAAGAAATAAAGGTAAAAAAGTCCTAAATATTTAGGACTTTTTTACTCCCTAAAACTTGAAAATAGGATAGAAATCCTATATTATTAATATAAGAATATGAAAAGGGGAGTTATAATGGATCTAGTATACAAAGGAAAGACAAAAGATGTTTTTAAATTAGAAGATGGAAATTTTTTATTGAAGTTTAAAGATGATGTAACGGGAGTAGATGGAGTATTTGATCCTGGTGCAAATAGTGTAGGTTTAACTATTGATGGTATAGGAAAGTCAGGACTAAGGATGACCACTTACTTTTTTGAGAAGTTAAAAGAAAAGGGCATAAAAACACATTATCTGGAATCAGACTTGGAAGAGGGAACTATGAAGGTGCTTCCAGCAGAAATGTTTGGTAAAGGAATAGAAGTAATTTGTAGATACAAGGCAGTTGGAAGTTTTATGAGAAGATATGGCATGTATGCTGAAGAAGGACAAGACCTTAATGGATATGTTGAAGTTACCTTAAAAGATGATGATAGGCAGGATCCACTTATAACAAAAGAAGCCCTAGACATTTTGGGGATACTATCTAAAGATGAGTATGATATATTAGTTGAACAAACTAAGGATATATGTGAAGTTGTTAAGGCCGAGTTGGCTAAAAAGGGAATAGAATTATATGATATAAAGTTAGAATTTGGTAGGGTTGGCCAGGATAGACAAATAGCTTTAATAGATGAAATTTCAGGAGGAAATATGAGGGCTTATAAAGATGGGGCCTACATTGAACCTCTAAAATTAGAAGGTATTATGTTAAAATAAGAAGGTGTAACAACCTTCTTATTTGTATTAATTTAAGAGCTTTTTATATTTTTAAATATATTAGAAATGAATATGCAAAGCAATAAAAAACACTAAACTAAACAGACCAACATTAATTTCTTATCTAGTTTATTACGAATCCAATCCCTGAAAATAAAATAAAATGAAATCTGAATAGTTGTGTATATTATTCGGAATATTATAAATGCAAATACGAACGATGTTCAAAATATGCTAGTGTAGTTGTAAATAAGCTGCTTGACCTATTTGCTATAATATTGGCTATACTTGGGTATATACTATTATTAGTAGAAAAAAATATGATAATTAAAATATAAAATGGAGATGATAGGATGCAGTATTTTTTGAAGTATTTTAGACCTTACAAAAAATATATAATAGGGGTATTATTTTTTATGTTTTTAAATGTAATGTCTGAATTATATCTGCCTACTCTAATGTCACAAATAGTAGATAAGGGAATTATAAATGGAGATATTTCATATATACTTACAATAGGGTTAAGGATGTTATTAATTGCAGTAATAGCCACTGTAAGTAGTTTTATATCAGCCTTATTTTCTTCCAAGTCTGCCATGGGAGTTAGTAGAGATATAAGGGAAGAAGTCTTTACAAAGGCTGAAAGATTTTCAATAGATGAATTTAATCAAATTGGTACATCTTCTTTAATAACTAGGAGCATAAATGATATAGCCCAGTTGCAGCAAGTGGCAATATTATCCCTTAGGATGATGGTTAGAGCACCAATGATGTTAATAGGTGGGGTAATAATGGCCTATACTAAAAATAAGAGTTTGTTTTTAATTTTATTAGGGGTAATGCCTGTTTTAATAACTAGTATAATCCTTGTAGGTAAGAAGGGCTTCCCCCTATTTAAGATAGTACAGGAAAAAGTTGATGGACTCAACTTAGTATTAAGAGAAAAGTTAACAGGCATAAGAGTAATTAGAGCCTTTAATAAGACAAACTATGAAGAAGAAAGGTTTGCTGAGGCAAGCAAGGACCTATCTATGGTTACCTTAAAGGTTGGAAGGACTATGAGCATGATGATGCCACTGATGAGTTTGGTTTTAAATTTTACAACTGTCCTTGTAATTTGGAAGGGGTCTAGAGAAGTAAGTCTTGGAAATATGCAAGTTGGAGACCTGATGGCATTTATTCAATATGTTTCTTTAATAATGTTTTCTTTAATAATGGTTTCTGTAATGTTTATTATGATTCCTAGGGCAGCCGCTTCAGCCAATAGGGTTAGGGAAGTATTGGAAATGGAAAACAGTGTCTTAGATAAGGGTGACCTTGAAGTAGACAAGATAAGGAGTTTAGAGTTTGAAAATGTAGGTTTTAAATATACTGGTAGTAGTATGGATGCCCTTTGTAATTTAAATTTCAAAGTAGAAAGT
>CAZRYA010000241.1:0-2787 GCA_964604235.1 uncultured Tissierellaceae bacterium
CCCAGAAGTAGCTGCTGTATTTCCCCCTTTAATACTAGTGTCTGTCACCCCTTGCGCTTGATCTTTATTTGGACTACAAGCTGCCAATACTCCTGTCATCATAGATAATACTAAAAATAGTGCCAATACTCTTTTTTTCATAAAATAACCTCCCATATTTTAATTGTTTCCACCTAAATAAGCTTCTATTAACTGAGGATCATTTATTAACTTAGATGCCTCACCTTCCATACTTATCCTACCTACTTCTAATACATAGGCATAGTCTGCTATCTTTAAGGTCTGTAGTGCATTTTGTTCTACAATCAAAACTGTTACTCCATCTGCTCTAATTTCTTTTACTATTTCAAATATATTTTTTTTACTATTAAGGGAGCTAGTCCTAAGGAGGGTTCATCTAAAAGTAAAACCTTAGGGCTGGCCATTAAAGCTCTACCTATAGCCAACATCTGTTGTTCTCCCCCTGAAAGCGTCGATGCTATTTGTTTTTTCCTCTCATTTAAAACCGGAAAATACCTATAAACCCTTTCAAAATTTTTACCTATTTCTTGCCTATCCTTAACTGTATATGCCCCTGTAAGCAAGTTGTCCTCCACAGTAAGATCTCTAAACACCTGGCGTCCTTCTGGTGATTGCACTATACCAAGTGACGTTATTTTATTAGGAACCATATTGGTTATATCTTTGTCATAAAAGTTCACTTGGCCACTTGTAGAGTCCAATACTCCAGAAATTTTCCTCAAAGTAGTAGTCTTTCCAGCTCCATTTGAGCCTAATATAGCTACTATTTGACCTTCTTTAACTTCCATATTTATATTCTTTAAGGCTTTAATGTTTCCATAATTGACTGATAGGTCCTTTATCGTTAAGGCATTGGGCATTTTAGTCCTCCTCCTTTCCTAAATAAGCTATTTGAACCTGTTCATTATTCTGAACTTCTTCTGGGCTACCTATAGCAAGTAATTTACCAAAGGAAATAGCACAAACCCTATCACATAAATCTGTAACAAATTTCATGTCGTGTTCTACCAATAATATAGAGCAATTATACTTATCTTTTATTCCATTTACTATCCTTATTAACTCTATAGTCTCCGTATCATTAAGTCCTGCTGCTGGTTCATCTAATATTATCAACTTAGGTTTACACATTAAGGTTCTGGCTAACTCTATTTTCTTAAGAACCCCATAAGGTTGACCTCCAACTAATTCATGCCTCTTTTCAAATAGCCCCATATAAGTTAAAACTTCTTCTGCCTTTTTCCTCATAGCCCCTTCTTCTTCCCTGGCCTTTTTAGTCCTAAAGAGTTGACTAAACAAGGAAGATTTAAAATCTATATGGGAACCTACAAGGACATTGTCTATTATTGATAGCTCTTTTACTAATTCTATATTCTGAAAAGTTCTCACCAAACCCTTAGATATTATTTCATGGGGCTTTTGTCCAACTAAGTCCTCCATACCCTGGTCTGTCTTAAAGCGTACGCTACCTGCGTCAGGTTTATAGAACTGAGTTATACAGTTAAACACAGTAGTTTTACCTGCTCCGTTAGGCCCTATTAGTCCAAATACTTCCTTATCTTTTATATCAAACGATAGGGAGTCCACTGCTTTAAGCCCTCCAAAAGCTATTGATAAATCTCTTACTTCTAATACATTACTAGTCATTGGCTCCCCCTCCTTTTTTCTTTTTAAACTTATCTTTTATGTGGATAAGCCCAACTGGATAAAATAAGATTACCAGAATTATCAGGATCCCATTAAATATATAGGCTGCCCCATCTATTTGTCCAATTAAAGGTAATCTCTTTAAGATTAAATCTGGCACTCCAAAAACTACAAAGGCCCCTAGTATAGTTCCTGGAATTGACCTAATTCCTCCTATAATAATCACTGCTAGTATATTTAAGGAAAGAGTTAAGGTCCAAGCATTAGGATAGGTATATTTTATAAAATGCATATACAAAACCCCTCCAAGGGCTGCATAGCCTATAGCTATTGCAAAAGATAAAAGTCTATACTTATATATATTAATTCCCATAGCTTGTGCTGCAGCCTCACTTCCCCTCATGGTTGACAAGGCCCTTCCTGTATAAGAGTTTATTAAATTATGAGTTATTATCATAATCAAAACTAAAATTATTACAATTAAAACAAAAGTTCCATCTCTAGATAGCTGAATCATACCTAATAGCTTAGGATAAGCCGCTTGTTTACCAGAAAAACCATTTGTTATTGAAGCAAACTCCACAAAAACTTTTCTTAAAATTTCTGATATTGCAAGAGTTGCAATTGCTAAATAATAACCTTCTATCCTAAGTGATACAAGCCCTGTTAAAATACCAATTACCATAGGAACTGCAACTGAAATTATAAGTGATATTTCAAAAGGCAAGCCTAAGTCAGCAGTAAAATATGCCGCTAGATAGGTTCCTAATCCCATAAATCCTGCTGTTCCTAATGAAACCAAACCCGAATAACCTACCAGTAAATTTAAGCCTAAGGCAACTATTGAATAGATTAATATACTAGCTATAGTAGTCAAGTAGGAGTACTTAAGGGCTCCTACTTTTACAAGTAAGGGCAGGAGTAAAAGTATTAATCCAAAAATTATATAATCACTATATGGTCTTGTCTTCTCAAATTTTTCTTTAAAACTAAATTCTCTCATTTACTCCCTCCTATACTTTTTTAACTACTTCTTTTCCAAATAACCCATTAGGTTTAAATAAAATAATTACCAATATTAATATATATAGGATCGAATCACTCCATATTGACGAAATA
>CAZRYA010000242.1:0-2779 GCA_964604235.1 uncultured Tissierellaceae bacterium
GTTGGTTCATCACATAAGAGTAATTTAGGATTTTTAGCTATTGCTCTAGCTATTGAAACCCTTTGTTGTTCACCTCCTGACAGCTGTGATGGAAAATTATCCTTCCTATTTTTCAACCCAACTGCATCTAGTATTTTTAGTTTATCCAAGGGATCTTTAGAAATCTCTGTTGCTAGCTCTATGTTTTCTAAAGCCGTTAGATTTTGAACTAGATTATAAAATTGAAAAACAAAGCCTATGTCATCTCTCCTGTATCCAATTAAGTCCTTATCACTATAATTACTTATATCTCTTCCATCAACGAAAATATTACCTGAACTAGGTCTATCCATTCCTCCCAGTATATTTAAAATCGTTGATTTTCCAGCACCACTTGCTCCTGCAACAATTACGAATTCACCTTTCGATATTGTAAAATCAACACCACTTAATGCTTCAATTTTTACCTCTCCCATATCGTATTCTTTTTTAACATTTTTAAATTCAATATATTTTTCCATATTTATTCTCCTTAATATATAAATATCACTCTCAATATACATATTACCCACTTTATGTATAAAATCTATATTAATAATAACTCTTATTCCTTTAGATTAATTACTATTCTGTAATAATTCAATTTATGTTTTTATTCCTTGACATATAGCCATTAGTTTCCTATAATTATATTACTATAACTAAAAGGTGTTGATTTTATGGAAATGAAAGATATTACAGAACTACTATTAGACCACGACATAAAGCCTTCATATCCAAGGCTTCGAATATATAAATTTTTAGATGAATATAGGGTACATCCAACTGTAGATTGTATTTTCACTGAGCTAACAGATGAAATACCAACTCTTTCTAAAACTACAATATATAATACGCTAAAATTATTTGAAGACAGCTCTTTAGTTGCATCTATAAATGTAGGTGAAAATGAGAAGAGATATGAAGTAGTTGACCACGAACACGCTCACTTTAAATGTGAATCATGTAATGAAATCTTTGATATACCCTATGCACTTGAAAGTATGTTAAGTGAAGAATACAAAGATTTTACAATTAATAAAAAAGAAATCTTTTTAAGTGGCCTTTGCAGTAAGTGTAAAGACAACTAAGCTAAATATCACTTTAAGACCTAGGTCTTAAAGTGATATTTACTATTTCAGGTGGATTAAATACCCTAGGAAGAAAAACATTCTTTGCCAGGCCACGGCTTACAAGTAAATTATTCTTTCCTAAATTGTAGTTTCCACCAGCATACTTGGGAAAAATTCCTTGTTGAGGTGAAAACAACCCATTTAATACAAAGGGAATCCTTACTTGACCTCCATGGGCGTGACCTGCCATTATTAAGTCTATATTTATTTCCCTATATACCTGGGCATACTCTGGTCTATGGCTCAATAAAATACTATAATTTTCACTTGTAATTTCCTTATATTTTAATAATTCATCCACAAAGTCACCCTTAGTTTTAAAGGCCATTGGATCATCAATTCCATAAATATGGATTAGATTATCTCTTACTGATAATTCTTCTTTTTGCCCGTCTAAGACACTTATTCCATAAGATTTAAATAAGTTTTTCACATAGGCAAGTCTTCCTATTTTTATTTCATGATTACCTGCTACATAGTACATTGGTATCCCCTTATCTTTTAGACCTTCTAGTAGAATAATAAGTCCCTTCTCATCTTCTATGTCATCTAATATATCCCCTGAGAAACATATTAAATCCGGCCCCCATTCCTCTATCTTACTCAATAATTTCTCTTGGTTTTTTCCATAGATTTTACTGTGTAAGTCAGTAATTAGAGTAATCTTTACATCACTATTTATTTTTTCAGACCTAATTTCATACTTTCTAACTACTATTCCATGATATAGACTTACACCTACTACAAGGCATAGGCCCATTAGCATAATTGTCTTCTTCATTCTATCAACCTAAAAGATTCAAAATATCACTTGGCTCTAAGGCTATATAATCTGCTCCAAAACTTTCTAATTCTTCCTTACCTCTAAAGCCCCAATCTACACCTACCGATTTAAGTCCTGCATTCTTTGCCGTTTCTATGTCTACTGAAGAATCTCCTACATACAAGATTTCTTCTCTTCTAAGTCCCATCTTATCAAGTATTGTTTCTGCCCCCATTGGGCTTGGCTTTAACTCAATTCTCCCATTAAAACCTATAATATCTACAAAATTATAATCCGAAAAATATTTATCTACTATGCTTCCTATAAATTCTTCATACTTATTAGTATTTATGGCTATTAGTATTTTTCTTTCTACCAATTGGTCCAATAAGTTTATTATCCCTTCATAAGGTTTTGTCTTATTTAAATATCCCCTACTATACTCAAGTTGAAAGTCTTCCAATACTTGGTCTACGTTGGAAGCTACAGCCTTCTCAACTAGGTTTCTAAAACCTCCACCTACCATTTGCTTATAGTCTTCTTTGGAATATTCCCTTAATCCTAATTTATTTAAAGTCCTATTTAAACTATCTCCTATGTCTTCTATACTATCTATTAAGGTTCCATCCAAATCAAAAATTATACCTCTAATTTTATCCATAACAAACTCTCCTAACTAAATATAATAAATACCCTAATCTTTATTATACTATATAAAACATCATAAAAAGAAAAAACCTATATAAAATATAGGTTTCTCTAATCAAATTAAGCTTAATCTTCACTATATATTTTTCACTAGGCCTGTCCATTTCTATATAGCTTTAACTCTTCCTTCCAGAATCTCTAATTGTTTTTAAATGTT
>CAZRYA010000243.1:0-2745 GCA_964604235.1 uncultured Tissierellaceae bacterium
TAGATGAGCCCCTTAACAAGTATTTTGGTAATGTAGAACTAGTAGATTTTGTAGATTTATTATTTCAATAGGAGGTGGTATTTTGGAACAAGTAAAAAGAATGACCTTGGCTAATCTTCCAACAAAAATAGAAAAGTTAGAAGAGACCAGTAAAATTTTAGGAGTAAATCTTTATATCAAAAGGGATGACCAAACAGGAATAGAAGTCAGTGGAAACAAGATAAGAAAACTTGAATATTCAATAAGTGAGGCATTGAGTCAAGGAGCAGATACTTTAATAACATGTGGTGGAATTCAATCTAATCATGCTAGGGCAACAGCAGCCATAGGAAGAAAACTTGGACTAGACTCTCATTTAGTCCTTAGGGGGAGAGAGGAAGACCTCCTAGAAGGAAACTATTTTTTTGATAAGATACTTGGAAGTGAAATAAGTTTAATAAGCCCCGAAGACTATTCTAATAACAGGATGGCAATTATGGCTAGGATAAAAGATGATTTGGCTAAAAGAGGAAAAAAGGCCTATATAATACCAGAAGGTGCATCTAATGGCGTAGGCTCATTGGGCTATATAAATGCTCTTAAAGAAATAAGAAGTCAAGAGCTTGATTTAGGAATAGACTTTGATGCAATTGTGGTAACAGTTGGATCTGGGGGAACTTACGCAGGTTTATTTTATGAAAACTACCTTAGTGGTAATAAGTCTAAGATTTATGGCATTAACATTTGTGATACAGCAGACTACTTTAAAGAAAGGGTAAGTGGTTTATTAGGAGAAATATCTTCTTATACAGGAAAAGCTATAGGCTCAACTAAGGAAGACATGGATATCCTTGATGGCTATGGAGGACTGGGATATGGACTTAGTACTAAAGAGGAGATAGGATTTATTCAAGAATTTGCAAAAAGAGAAGGTATAATACTGGATCCAGTTTACACAGGTAAGGCTATGAAAGGTCTTATAAGTGAAATTGAGAAGGGAAGCTTTAAAGATCATGAGAATATATTGTTTATTCATACTGGTGGAATTTATGGATGGAATTCATATGCAAGAAGTTTAGTTGAATAAAGTTATTTAGGAGGTATTTATGTCAAATATAAAGGCTGGTTATTTAATTCCGGACCTTGATGAGAAAAGTTATATTGACAACTTTAAGAATACTTCTACAAGAAATTGCTTAATAAATTTAGAAAAATTAGAAAGAGAAATTAAAGATTATAATTTTGATACCATTGTATTTTTAAATGGAGACCCTATTAGTATAAAAGATAAGGTAGAAATCTACTCTGGAAATGGATTTTGTCCAAGTACAGACTATGAAGTATTAGAAGCTTTAAATGAGATTGGCTTAAGGAGAAATTTAAGCCTTAAAAAGAAAACTTATAAAAAATAATTTTAGTTCAGCAAAAGTTTAAGATAGGCTAAGGAAGACCATGGATTTTAAATCTATCCACATAAGCCTATCGGGAAGTAATCCAAATATGTTTTATGATTTAGGAATTTCCATTAAGCAAGCTACAAAAAACCTAGATAAAGTGGTCCTATTAGTAGGAGTAAGTAATATATCTGATAGTGTAGTTGAGGAGGATTCTCTGGATTATAATCCTTATGGAAGAATATATAGTAGGGAGATTATAAAACCTTTAAAAGAAAAAAATTTATTGGGAATAGGAAGTATAAGTGAAGATATAATTAAAAAAGGTCAAGGAAACTCTCATGGAATCCTGATGACTATTTTAAGTTCAATAAGGGAAGATTTAGATAAGATTAATGTTTTGTCATATGGTGAAGAACTGGGGAAATGCATAGGGGTTATTGAGTTTAGCATATTCACCTGGAAGGACATATTAGAAGATGTAAAGCTAAGTATAATTGAAAAGTATAATTTAGTGAATACAAGAAGCAAGGAAAGTATATATTTAAGACTTACAAGATTAAGTTTGGAATACTATATCATGGAGGGAAAATTTTTTAATCCAACTATGTTTTTTATAGATGAGGCTTTAGGCTGTGATTCTAGTACCTTTGTTAGCATATATATAAAGGGAAAGTTGAGAGGTTGGGTTGGAACTATAGAGAAAAAATCCCACAGACTATTGGCGGACATTGTTGAAAATGCAATTAAAGCTGGAGTTAAGGATTTAAGGTTTCCAATGGTAGATGTAGAAGAGTTGCCTTATTTGACTTATATAGTAGACATAGTCTCTAAACCCATTGAAATAACAGAAGAAAACATAGGACTTTTAAACCACGGAGAACATGGTATTATATTGGTATATAAGGAGAGGAGGACATTAGTTTTACCTAGGGTAAATAAGACTAATAGCATAGAAGAACAAATTCAGTTGGCTAAAAAAATGCCGGAATTCAGGAAAAATCTAAATATATTTTTGAGTATATTTAGATAAAAACCTATCATTGATGTTGGAATAAGTTTCAATTTATACTATAATAAACTTAATAAGTCTAGGAGGGATTTTGTGGAAAATGTAATAGAAACTAATATAGATAATTTTACAATAAGGATTGCGAAAGAAGATGACATAGCTTTAATTTTAAGGTTTATTAAAGAACTGGCAGACTACGAGAAACTACTTCATGAAGTAGTGGCAACAGAAGAAATTTTGAAAGAGACTTTGTTTGTAAAAAAGGCTGCGGAAGTTGTAATAGCAGAAGAAAATAATCAACCAATCGGTTTTGCGCTGTTTTTTCATAATTTTTCTACTTTTTTAGGTAAACCTGGTTTG
>CAZRYA010000244.1:0-2732 GCA_964604235.1 uncultured Tissierellaceae bacterium
CTACTTTAACAACAGATCTCATGACCTTACTTAACCTCCTTAATTTTCCCTACAGACCTATTCGAAATTAATTGTTGAACTATAGTGAATATATTACCTATTACCCAATATAAAGTAAGTCCTGCTGGCATGCTTCTTGAAAACATAAAAATCATAATTGGCATCATCATAGTCATTGTTTTTTGCGTAGACTCTGCTTGTGGATTTCCTCCAGTTGGCTTTGGCATTGTTAATGTTTGTAAGTAAGTTGTTATTGCTGCTAATAATGGTAATCCCCAAAGATATGGATCTGGTGTTTCTAAACTAGTTATCCAAAAGAAGGATTTATTCATAGACTCATAAAGTCCAGGTTCTGTAAACGCAAAAGTCACAGGCTCTCTCATTACCTTGAAAAAAGCAAGGATTATGGGCATTTGTATTAAAAGAACCAAACATCCTGATGCCGGATTGTAGTTGTGTTCCTTATATAGCTCCATCATTTTTGCTTGTTGAGTCTGTGGGTCTGATTTATATTTATTTTGTATTTCTTGTAATTTCGGTTGTATCTCATTCATTTTTTTCGTTGATTTATTCTGTTGAAAACTTACAGGTAACAACAAAATTTTGAATAAAATAGTTGTAACTATAACAGCAATGGCATAGTAAGATATATATTCTGGCTCAGTTCCTATAGAAGAAACCAAATCGTATACAAACCTTAAAAGCATGCCTAGGATTTTCCCTAAAAAAGTTGTCATTTTTCTTAACACTCCCATCATTTAAGTGGATCATAGCCGCCTTTGTTAAATGGATTACATCTCAATATTCTGTATATTGTAAGTATAGAGCCTTTAAAAAAACCATATTTTTCATAGGCTTCTATAGAATACTGAGAGCAAGTAGGGTAAAACCTACAATTTCTTCCAACAAAAATATACTTCGATATAAACTTTTGGTAAAATTTTATTATCAATATAGGAATTTTAGCCACCAAACCACTTCACTTTTTTAAAATTTTGGATATTTTAAAAATATGGAGCATAGCACTTTCTAATTGTTCATAGGGTATCTCAGCAGTATTCTTTTTTGGTATTAAAATAAAATCATAACCTAGATCCATATCATCCGAATTCAGCCTATAGATTTCTTTCATTCTTCGTCTTATTTTATTCCTAACAACACTATTCCCTACTTTTTTTGTAATAGAATACCCTATCCTATTATAATCTAGACTATTTTTATTAACATATAGGATTAAGTTTCTGTTCCAGTAACTCTTTCCATTCTTATATACAACATCAAACTCTCTCTTATTTTTTAGTCTATATATTTTGTTCATCAAAATGCTCCCTTATAATTTCAAAATGAACCTTAATTAAAAGGCCACTTAATTTAAGCGGCCTATGCAGTTAAGCTTTTTCTTCCTCTTCTTCTTCTAGCTTTTATAATTGCTCTTCCTGATTTAGTTTTCATTCTCTTTCTAAATCCATGTTCTCTAGATCTTTGTCTCTTTTTAGGTTGATAAGTTCTTTTCATTATAAGTACACCTCCTTAGAATATACACCATTTAATAAATTTATAAATATATTAAATTTCGAGTTCCCTTTTTTAAAAATATAAACACTACTAATGATTATATTTATTTGTAGATACTATGTCAAGAAATATAATCAAATACTTACTTATAATCTGTTAATAGTAGACTATTGATATTGTGGATTATTTTTTGTTTTGCGTTGAAATCCTCTCCATTTTTTGTTATTATTAAATAACATGTGGATATTTATAAAAACATTATAAACAAGCTGTAGTTATTCACAATTTGTGGATAACTTGTTGATAACTAAGATCTTTTCTAGTATAATTCTAATATAACATTATAATTCAGACATTGTTTATCCACACTTTTTTAAAATCTTCATTGTTTATAAATATAAGGCAAAATAATTTAATAACAAATTATCAATACATTATCCACAAGATTTTTTTTAGAATTCTCTTGGATTTTTTATTCTCTAAAATAAATTTTTTTGTTGATAAGTATTTTTATTTATATAATTTAGGAGGTAGTTAAATGGCTTCAAGTCTAGATAATATTTGGAGTGAAGTTCTAAAATTAATTAAAGTTGAACTTACTGAAGTTAGCTTTAATACTTGGTTAAAGACCATTGATCCTGTCAGTATATCTAAGGACACAGTTATACTAGCAGCACCCAATGAGTTTACCAAAGAAATTTTAGTCGGTAGATATTTAAATTTAATCAATTCTGCTTTTACTCAAGTCACAGAGGAAAACTTTCAGATACAATTTATAATAAAAGGGGAAGAAGATGAAATTGTCCAAGATGAAAGAGAGGAAATAAGTCCTGTAGAAAGAGAAAATATAGTATCTCAACTAAACCCAAAGTATACTTTTGATACTTTTGTAATAGGAAACAGTAATAGATTTGCTCATGCAGCATCACTTGCAGTTGCTGAAGCACCTGCAAAGGCTTACAATCCACTTTTCATATATGGTGGAGTTGGACTTGGAAAAACCCACTTAATGCATGCAATAGGCCATTACATATTAAGTCAAAACAAAAATTCAAAGGTCGTATATGTCTCATCTGAAAAATTCACTAATGAGTTAATCAACTCTATTAGGGAATATCGAAACGAGGAATTTAGAAATAAATATAGAAATGTAGATGTCCTATTAATTGACGATATTCAATTTATCGCCGGAAAAGAAGGGACACAGGAAGAATTTT